>NZ_JBSGYT010000001.1:271824-507278 GCF_053610645.1 Streptomyces sp. NPDC054883
AACCGTGCACCTCCGGGCCGAGCCTGCGGGTCCAGCCAAGCGCTGTCCAGGCCGCGGACTCCGCCATTTCGCCGCCCGGGCCGCGCCCACGGATTCCGCCGTTCGCCCGACGGGGGCGCCCGCAGGTTCGTTTCGCCGCGGGCCGTGCCCGCGGATACAGCCGTGCGCCGTCCCGGCCCCGCCCACGGGTTCAGCCGTGCGCCGTCCCGGCCGCGCCGGGCGCATCGGCCGCGGGCGGCGGGACGGCGAACTCGCACCACACGCACTTCCCGCCGCCCCGGGCTTCCACGCCCCAGGCGTCCGCGAGTCCCTCCACCAGCAGCAGGCCGCGTCCCGACATCGCCCACTCCCCCGCCTCCCGGCGGTGCGGCAGGGCGCTGCTGGAGTCCTCCACCTCCACCCTGATCCGTCCGTCCGCGGTCCGCCGCATGCTGACGTGGCCGCCGCCGTCGGTGTGGACCAGGGCGTTGGTCATCAGCTCGTCGGCGGCCAGCACGATCTCGTCCGACCTGGCCCGGGCGCCCCAGGCTTCCGAGGCCGCGCGGATCAGGTGCCGGGCCTGGCCGGGGGCCGCCGGGTCGTCCGGGTCGAGCCGGTGGCTCAGGGGGCCGCCGCCGCGCGGGGCGGGCGTGCCGCGGCGGCGCAGCAGGAGCAGCGCCATGTCGTCGCCGCCGCCCGCGTCGCCGATGAGGTCGCACAGCACGTCGGCGAGTTCCTCGACGTCGGCCGGGCCGTCACGGACCGCGTCCATCAGCTCGCGCATGCCCGCATCGGAGTCCCCCCGGGCGCGCTCGGTCAGGCCGTCCGTACAGAGCACCAGGGTGTCGCCGGGGTGCAGGTCGAGGGCGGTGACGGGATACCCGGTGCCGGACCCCGGCGCCGCGCCCCGGCCGTCGGGCGGGCGCAGCCCGAGCGGGAGTCCGCCCGCCACCTGCACGCGGTGGGCGCTGCCGTCGCCGCGCCGCAGGACAGGGTCTAGGTGACCGGCACGGACCATGCGCAGGGTTCCTGTGTTCAGGTCGACCTCGGCGTAGGTGCAGGTGGCGAATCGTTCCGTCTCCAGCTCGCGCAGGAACGCCGAGGCCCGCGCCATCGCCGTACCGGGCGGGTGTCCTTCGGCGATGTAGGCGCGCAGGGCGATGCGCAGCTGACCCATGACCGCCGCCGCGTCCGTGTCGTGGCCCTCCACGTCGCCGATCATGACGCCGACCCGGCCGTCGTCGAGCGGGATGACGTCGTACCAGTCACCGCCGATGTCCCGGCCGATCCTGGCCGCCCGGTAGCGTACGGCGATCCGTACCCCGGCGACCTCCGGGATCCGGCGCGGCAGCATCGCCCGCTGGAGGCCTTCGGCGAGGTCGTGCTCCTGTTCGAAGAGCATGGCCCGCTGGAGGCTCTGCGCGATGCCGCTGCCGAGCGCCATCAGCACGTTGCGTTCCTCGGCGGTGAAGTCCCGGGCGCGGGTGTAGAGCAGTCCGAGCGCACCGATGGCCCGGCCCTGGGCGATGAGGGGCAGGTAGACGCCGCTGCACACGTCGAGCGGCTCGATGTAGGGCCACAGCAGCGGGTAGCGCCCGCGGAAGTCGTCGCGCGAGGCGATGAAGACCGGGCGCAGGCTCCGTACGGCCTCGCTCATCGGGAACCGCGCGTCGACGCGGGTGTACTCGATTTCCGGGACGTACGAGCCCAGCCGCCCCTCCGCGACCAGGTGGATCCGGCCGCCGTCCACGACGCCGAGCATCACGCTGACCGCCCCGAGGTGGCCGAGCGCCTCGGGGTCCTTGAGCACGTCGGTGACGTCGTTGACGGTCCGGGCGTGCGCGAGGATCGCGGTGGTCCGTTCGACCACCCCGGTCATCCGGCGCCGCCCCTCGTCGTGCGCCCCCTCGGCCCCGGGCTCGCCGGGGTCGTGGGCGGCGTCGCGGAGGATCCCGATGATCCGGTACGGGCGGCCCTGCGGGTCGCGCAGGATGTGCCCCTGGATATGGGTCCAGCCGGCGCCGCCGTCGCGCCGGCGGCTGCGGAAGTAGGCGCCGTAGTGACTGCGGCCCTCCTTGAGCGCCTGCGCGACGCGCGCGTCGATGCGGGCCTCCTCGCCGGAGACCAGGCGGGCGCGCAGTCCGTCGGGGGTGCCGCTGAACTCGTCGGGGCGCAGGTCGAGAACCTCGAGGGCGGTGGGGTCCAGGTGCATCTGCCCGCTGTCGAGGTCCCAGTCGAAGGTGCCCATGCGGTTCAGCGCGAGGCTGGTGTCGGGCCGCGCGGGCCAGTCGACTTCGGGGGCCGTCTCTCCCCGCTGGTCCATAGAGCCAGCGTCTCACGGGTTACCGGGCGTCGCCGGTGCTGGCGGCTGCGAGCTCGGGGGCCCGGGCGGAACGAGTCCGGGCACGGGTGCGGACGACCTGCCCGGAGACTCCGGAGGCGAGCTGGGCGGGGACTCCGGCGCGGAATCCGGCGGCGACTCCGGCGGGGAATCCGGCGGGGAGCTGGGCGGGGACTCCGGAGCGGAGGCCGGGGACTCCGGGGGCGAGACCTTGGACTCGGGCGGAGAAGCCGGCGACTCGGGGCGAGAGGCCGGGGACTCGGGCGGGGACTCGGGCGGGGACTCCGGCGGAGAGGCCGGGGACTGCGGGGGCGTGACCGGGGACTCCGGCGGAGAGGCCGGGGACTGCGGGGGCGTGACCGGGGACTCCGGCGGAGAGGCCGGGGACTGCGGGGGTGACTGCGGCGGCGAGAGGGTGGGCGGCTGCGACGACGACGGCGGGACCTTGACCACCGGCGGCGGCACCGGCTTGTCGTGCTTGCCCTGGTGGTCCTTCCGGTCGCGCTCGACCCAGCGCCCGTCGTGCCGGTCGTAGATCACGAACTTGTGCACGATGGTCACCGACGGCGCGATGACCACCACCCGGGAGGGGACGTAAGAGGGCCACGGCTGCCCGGTCCGCTTCGGCTCACCGCCCCCCAGCGCCACGGGGGGCGCCAGCGGGTTCCCGCAGGCACAGCGCACCCGCGGTACGCCCCTGTCGTCGACCAGTACGGCCGTCCCGGCCTGGAGCACGGCCTGGTAGGCGGTGGGCCGGCCGTCGCTGTAGCCGTGGTTGGTGACCCGGGTGTCGACGCGCAGCTGGAGCGGGGTCAGCGAGCGCAGGTAGCCCGGAACGGAGGCGGGCTTGACGGCGAGCGCCGAGGCGAAGGCCGCGTTCTTCGCCGGCTGGGCGGACAGCAGCTTGATCTGCTTCTCCACGTCGCAACTGGCCACGTCCTTGGTGCCGCCGTACAGCCCGGGCGCCGCCCCGCTGACGCTGGGGGTGGCCGTCGTCCCGGTCGCCGCCGTGTTCGTCACGGCGGGGTTGGGTGACGGGCTCTGCGGCGGCGGCGAGCCCCGGTCGGTGGCGGTGGACGCGGTGAAGGGGGCGGGTCCGGTCGCGGAGGCAGGCTGGAGGAAGACCTCACCGGCCTTGCCCGACGGGTTCCCGCCGGGCCGGGTCAGGACGACGATCAGGGCGGTGACGGCCGCCACCGCGACGACGGCCGTGGCCAGCCGGGGTACGGAGCGCCACCACGGCCCTTTGGGCGGCTGCCCGCCCGGCCCCGAGGGGGGCCCGGACGGGGGCGAGGGCGGCGGTCCGCCCTGACGGCCGCCCGAGAGCGGGCCGGAGGGCGGACCTGCGGGAGGCTCGGCGGACGGCGGTCGTGAGGCGCTCCGCGGCTGCGGTGAGCGTGGTGGCCGCGGCGGTTCCTCACCCGAGGGTTGCGTGGTCACGGGCTCTTCTTCCCCTGCGGAGGCGTTCCGGGTACCCGGGGGACGTTCCGCAGCTGCCGTACGGACATGTCCGTGTACATCGGCTTGTATCGCACTCCTGCGGACCATTGTGTGCGCCCGTCGGGTGGTGGCCGCAAGCCGGGGGTGCCACCTTGGCGGGGTGAACAGTCCCTCGACGGCGCCGGCCTCCACAGGCGCGAAGGCCTGGCGCGACGGGCTCCTCGCCGTGGTGGCGTCGTTCGCCGTCATGTTCGCGGTCGCCGCGGCCGGAGCGGCCTGCGCGGGCGCCGGCCGGCTGCCGGGCGGCGCGTTCCCCCGGGTGGTCGCGGCGGTGGTCGTGCTGGGGGCCGGCGGCTCGGTCGGGGCCTCCGGCGGGGCCGGGGAGCTGGCCGGGGCCGAGCTGGCACTGTCCCTGCTGCCGCTGTCGGTGGGTCTGGCCGGGGCGCTGACCGCGGGCTGCGCCTTTCTTCGGCCGCTGCGCGGCCGCGCGGTGGCCGGGAGTCGGGAACTCCTCGGCCGGGCCGTGCCGTTGACCGTGCTGTGGCTGCTCGCCCTGCTGGCGGCCGGCCTCGCGGCCCGGCAGACGTTCGCCCTCTCCCCCGGCGATTCCCTGCTCGGGGACATCGGTGAATTGACCGGCTCCGCCCCGACGGTGGGCTTCGCGGCCGACCTGCCGGTGACCCTGCTCCGCGGACTGCTGTGGATCGTGGGCGTGTTGGCCGTGGCCCTGCTGGTCTCGCGGCGCGCCCCGCTGCCGGCCGGGCTGGTCCGCCTCCACACGGCGGTGCGCCCGGCCGCCTTCGCCACCCTGGTGCTGCTCCTCGCCTGCGTGGCGCTCGGGCTCGTCACCGGCCTCGTGGCGGCGGCCACCCGGGGGCATGCGGAGCGCACCCTGGCGATCGTGCTGCTGGGCCTGCCGAACCTGGCGTGGCTCGCGCTGTCGGTGGGGCTGGGCGGGGCGTGGGAGGGCCGCGTCGAGGGGCCGTTCGGGCTGCCGGTGCCGCATCCGCTGGATCAGGTGCTGCGCGGTCCGGAACGGTCCACGGTCGACGTCTCCTCGCTGGCGGCGCAGGACTCCCGGGCGTGGTGGCTGGTGGTGGTCGCCGCCGTCCTGCTGCTGGGGACCGGCGTGCTGGCCGCCGTGCGTTCCCCGGCCGGTGTCCGGCCCCGGCAGCACGCACTGCGCCTGGGCGTGGCGCTGGCCGTGACGATGCTGGTGGTCTGTCCACTGGCGGGCGTGCACGCCGGTTTCGGGCTCTCGCTCCTCGGGATCGGCGATGTGGGCGGTCTCGGCGGCCAGGTCGAACTCGCCCCGGTGCTGTGGCGCACCACCGGGGTGGCCCTCCTGTGGGGCGCTGTGGCCGGATTCCTGGGCGCCCTGCTGGCCCGCCCGCTGCGCCACCGGGGGCCGGTGGACAGCGAGGACGGCCCCCGCGAGGCCCTGACCTGAGCGGTTGCCACGGCGGACCAACCGATGGTCCGTACGGGTGAACCGGCTCGGATCGGTTCGGCGGTGAATCGATTCCGCATGCCAACCTCACCTCCGTGAACACGTTTAAAGGCCTGTTCCGGCCGCTCCACGCCGGCGGTCTGCTTGCCGTCTCCGCAGTCGCCCTGACCCTGTCCACCGCGCTCCCCACCGGAGCGACACCCACCGGCGCCCGCTACCTCGCGGGTCCAGTCGGGGCCCGCGACGCGACCCCCCGGGAGATTTCGGCCAGCGCGGTCTACTGCCCCGACGGCATGCTCGTCCAGTCCGGCGGCTACTCCCTGGAGAACGGCGACACCGGCCCCGTCGTGGCAAGTCACCCAGTCGTCGGCCCGGACGGCCGCAAGGGCTGGTACGCCTCCGCCTCGCACGCCGATGTCAGGGCGTACGTGCTGTGCCGCTCCGTCCTCGCCGCCGACTCCTGACCACGCCCCCTCACGCACCGCCGCCGGGCGGCCGGAACACCGGTAGCGCCCAGCGCGGCGGCGGTGCGGGACCCCGGTCCAGGGCGGACCCGGCGGGGTCCGCGAGCGGTGTCGGCGGCCCTCCGGAGTGCTCCGGCCCGGTCGGCGCTACCGGCGTTCCGGCCGCCCGGCGCAGCGCATCGGTGAACGCCAGGCAGTTGTCCCACCGCTGTTCGGGCGACTTGGCCAGCGCCTTGGCCAGCACCTCGTCGACCGCCACCGGCAGGTCGGGCCGCAGTGAGGTCACCGGAGGCGGCGGATCGAACTGGTGGGCCCAGAGCAGGGCCAGGTCCTCGTCGCGCCGGAAGGGCGGGGCGCCGGTCAGCATCTCCTGGACGACACACCCCAGGCCGTACACGTCGCAGCGCCCGTCGACCGGTTTCCCCGAGATCTGTTCCGGCGCGACGTAGTCGAGGGTCCCCACGAACTGTCCGACACTCGTGAACCCGGTCAGCGACAGCGACTTCTTCGTCAGCCCGAAGTCCGTCAGGTACACGTGTTCGGGGTGGTCGCTGTCGGTGCCCGGCGCCACCAGGATGTTGCCCGGCTTCACGTCCCGGTGGACCAGGTCGTGGGCGTGGGCCGCGTCCAGCGCGGAGGCCACCTGCCCTGCGATGCGTGCCGCCGCACGGACGGCCAGCGGGCCCGTGCGGTCCAGCAGGGCCCGCAGGTCCTGCCCGGCGACGTAGCGCATCGCGATGTACAGCAGCCCGTCCGTCTCGCCCGCCTCGAAGACGGGCACGATGTGCGGGTGGTCGATGGCGGCCGCCACCTTCGACTCGTGTGCGAACCGCTGCCTGAAGGTGTCGTTGCGGGCGAGTTCCGGCGCGAGCAGCTTCAGCGCCACCGTCCGGTCCAGCCGCAGGTCCAGGGCCCGGTAGACCACCGCCATGCCGCCGCGCCCGATCTCGCTCTCCAGCTGGTACCCGGCGATCCGCTTGCCCAGCAGACCGGAGGGCCGGCCGCCGAGCGGTTCGGCGGACATCAGCGGTCCCCGTCCTTCCCGTCCTCGGGCCGCTCCGTGACCAGCGTCGGCTCGTGCCCGGCAGCCCGGGGTGCCCGCGCCGGTACGTCGGCCACCGCGCCGGGATCCGGATCGTCGGGCGGCGCCGGCCCGTCGGCGGAGCCCGGCCCCGAGACGACCGCGTAGGTCGCCGGTGGCCCGCCGCCCTCGCCGTACAGCCACCGCCCGGCCGCCTCGTCGTAGAGCCACACCGATTCCCCGTCGATCACCACTCCGGCCCGCAGTCCCCGCGTGTCCTCGCGGAAGGCCGCGGCGTCCCCGTTCCCGGAGGCGAGCCGGTCGGCGGCCCCCCGGTAGCGCTCCAGGGCGTCGGCGCTGCGGGCCAGCAGGGGCCGCGGGTCCTCGGTGCGCGCGAGGGGCCGGCCGCCGGTCGGCGGGGGCTGCGGCACGGCGACCAGCAGCCGGCCGTCCACCCACGCGGACCATCCGTTGGCGCACAGGATCTCGCCCCACTCGCCTTGCCGGGACAGCAGTTGCACGGGCAGGAACGGGTCCAGGGCGGCGGTCGGCCGGGAGCCGTCCGGTGCCTCCCAGGCGGGCAGTCCCTCCTGGGGCACGACGTGCGTGGGCCGGAAGTCCGCGGCACCGGCCGGGCCGGTCATCGAGGTCACCGGGCTACTTCCGCATGATGGCGGGCTCGTGCCGGCGCAGCAGCCTGGAGACCAGCACCCCGAACAGCACGGACAGCACCACCAGCATCCCGATGTCGAGCAGCCACACCCCGGCGGAGTGGGCGAACAGCGGGTCGTCGGTGACCTTGCCGGGGACGATCGCGCCGAGGTCGATGGTGGCGGCCATGGCGCCGAGCGCCCAGCGCGAGGGAACCAGCCAGGCCAGTTGCCCGATCACCGGCACGCCGTTCAGCTGGAGCAGGGCCCCGCAGAAGACCACCTGCACGATGGCGAGGAGCACCAGCAGGGGCATCGTGACCTCCTCCTTCCTGACCAGCGCGGAGACCAGCAGGCCGAGCATCATCGCGGTGAACGACAGCAGCGCGACCGCGATCGTGATCTCCACCAGCGGGGGCAGGAAGACGCCCCGGCCGTCCGGGGCGTTGAGCTGCACCCCGAGGAGCGCCACCAGGGTCAGCACCACGGCCTGCGCGACGGTGACCCCGCCCAGGACCACCACTTTCGACATCAGGTAGGCGGAGCGCGACAGCCCCACGGCGCGTTCGCGCTGGTAGATGGTCCGCTCCTTGACCAGTTCGCGTACCGCGTTCGCGGCGCCGGTGAGCACGCCGCCCACGCACAGGATGAGCAGGGCGTTGACCGCCGTCTCCCGGGTGAGTGAGCGGCCCGCCAGGGCGCGGGCCATCGCGCCCATCACGAACGGCAGCGCGACCATGATGGCGAGGAAGGTGCGGTCGGCGCTGAGCGCGGCCGCGTAGCGCCGCACGAGGGTGGACAGCTGCGCTCCCCAGCTCTGCGCCTTGGGCGGAGCGGCGGCGAAGCCGGCCGGTCCGCCCGGAGCGCCGGCCACCGCGGGCTGCCCCGGTACCCGGACGTACTTCCGGTACAGGGCCGAGGCGCGGTACTCGCCCGCCCAGTCGCGGTCCTGCTGGTTCTCGAACGCTTCGAAGGCCTCCGGCCACTCGGCGAAGCCGAAGAAGCCGAGGGTTTCGCCGGGCGGTCCGAAGTACGCGACGCGCCCGCCCGGGGCGAGCACCAGCAGCCGGTCGCAGACGTCCAGGCTGAGCACGCTGTGGGTGACCACGATGACGGTCCGGCCGTCGTCGGCGAGACCGCGCAGCATGTGCATGACGGAGCGGTCCATGCCGGGGTCGAGCCCGGAGGTCGGCTCGTCGAGGAAGAGCAGGGAGGGCTTCGTCAGCAGTTCCAGCGCGACGGAGACCCGTTTGCGCTGGCCTCCGGACAGGCTGTGGATGGCCTGGTCGGCGCGCTCCCGGAGCCCGAGTTCCCGGATGACCTCGTCCACCCGGTCCTGCCGCTCCGCCTTGGCGGTGTCCTGCGGGAACCGCAGTTCGGCGGCGTAGGTCAGGGCCCGGCGCACGGTGAGCTGGGCGTGCAGGATGTCGTCCTGCGGGACGAGGCCGATGCGGCTGCGCAGTTCGGCGTAGTCGCGGTAGAGGTCGCGTCCGTCGTAGAGGACGGTGCCCTGGTCGGCGGGGCGCAGCCCGGTGAGCGCGCCGAGCAGGGTGGACTTGCCCGCGCCGCTGGGGCCGACGACCGCGAGCAGGCATCTGGCGCCGACGGGGAAGGAGACGTGGTCGAGCAGGACCTTGCGGCCGTGGTCGACGGCGACGGCGAGGTCCTGGACGGCGAGGGAGACCTCACCGGTGTCCACGTACTCCTGGAGCTGGTCCCCGACGAGGCAGAAGGCGCTGTGTCCGATGCCGACGATGTCGCCTTCGGCGACGCGGGCCCGCTGGACGGGGGCGCCGTTGAGGTAGGTGCCGTTGTGGCTGCCGAGGTCGGCGATCTCGTAGCTCCCGTCGGGCAGGGCGCGCAGTTCGGCGTGGCGCCGGGAGACGACGAGGTCGTCGACCACGAGGTCGTTGTCGGGGGCGCGCCCGATGCGCACGGTCCGCGCGGGCAGCGGCCGTACGGAGGTGGGCCGGTGGAAGGTGGCGGACAGGGCGGGGTTCGTGACGGAGGACGGGCGGCCCTTATTCCGCCGGGGGCCGGCACCGAGGAGGACGAGGCGGGGGCCGTCCTCGGCGCTGCCGAAGCGCAGTTCGCTGCCGGGGCCGACGCTCCATTCGTGGACGCGGTGGCCGTCTGCCCAGGTGCCGTTGGTACTGCCCTCGTCCTCGACCGTCCAGTGGTCGCCTTCGGGCCGCAGGATCGCGTGGTGCCAGGAGACCCGGGCGTCGTCGAGACAGATTTCGCAGAGGGGGTCGCGCCCGACGTGGTAGGTCCGGCCCGGGCTGATCGGGGTGGTGCCCCGGGCGGTCTCCACCACGAGTTCGGGTGCGGCCGCCGCACCGGGTCGCTGGACCATGAACAGATTTTCCCACGATCCGAGCAGCACGGCATAACACCTGGTCAGGGGGCGTCTTATGGGAAATGACAACGGTCCCCGTTGCAGCCTTTGCCGATGGACGGAAGGTGCGCTTCACTGCTGGCGTCGGAACCGAACAAACGGGGGACACCATGACCGGGCACGACCACGACCACGGGCACGACCACGCCGGGGATTCCGGGCGCGGCGGGCACGCCGGGCACGCCGGGCACAGCCACGGCGTGGCCGCGGACGCCGACCGGCGCTGGCTGGCCATCGCCCTGGGCCTGATCTGCGGCTTCATGGCCGTCGAGGTGGTCATCGGTGTCGTCGCCCAGTCGCTGGCCCTGATCTCCGACGCCGCGCACATGCTGACCGACGCGGTCTCGATCGTGCTCGCGCTGATCGCGATGCGGCTCGCCGCCCGCCCGGCGCGCGGCGGGTTCACGTTCGGCCTCAGGCGGGCGGAGATACTCTCCGCGCAGGCGAACGGGCTGACCCTGCTGCTGCTGGCGGTGTGGCTGGCGTACGAGGCGGTGCGGCGGCTGGTCGATCCGCCGCCGGTGGCGGGCGGTCTGGTCCTGGTCACGGCCCTGGCCGGGATCGCCGTCAACGTGGTGGCGGCCTGGTGCATCTCGAAGGCGAACCGGACCTCCCTCGCCGTCGAAGGCGCCTACCAGCACATCCTGAACGACATGTTCGCCTTCATCGGGACCGCGGTGGCCGGCCTGATCGTCCTGACCACCGGTTTCCGGCAGGCCGACGCGATCGCGTCGCTGGTCGTGGTGGTGCTGATGGTGAAGGCGGGCTACGGACTGGTCCGCGAGTCGGGCCGGATCTTCCTGGAGGCCGCCCCGGCGAACGTGGACCCGGACGCGGTCGGCGACCGGCTCGTGGGGCACCCGCCGGTGACCGAGGTGCACGACCTGCACATCTGGACGATCACCTCCGGACAGGCGGCGCTCTCCGCGCACGTCCTCGTGGAACCGGCCGGCGACTGCCACGCGGTACGCCGCGACCTGGAGCGGCTGCTGGCCAAGGAGTACGGGATCACCCACACCACCCTCCAGGTGGACCACGTCCCGGAGGCCCTGCTCTCGGTCGGCCGGGCCGGTGAGGACCCCGGGCCCCTCGACCCGCACTGCGCCGACGCGCACGGGCCGGTCCACCGCGAGGGCCCGCACGACCACTGACGGAGCGCGCGGCGGGGCATACATGGCCCCATGACACAGAAGCGCAGTGCCGGACTGCTGCTGTTCCGCGAAACCGGAGCCGGAGCCGAGACCGGAGCCGCGGCCGGCGTCGAGGTACTGCTCGGCCACATGGGCGGCCCGCTGTGGGCGAGGCGCGACGCCGGCGGCTGGGCGATCCCCAAGGGCGAGTACGGCCCGGACGAGACCCCGCTGGACGCGGCCCGCCGCGAGTTCACCGAGGAGATCGGCCTGCCGCCGCCGCAGGGCCCGTACCTGCCGCTCGGCGAGATCCGGATGGCGGGCGGGAAGGCGGTGACGATCTGGGCGGTACGGGCGGACCTGGATCCGGCGCTGATGGTGCCCGGCACCTTCACCATGGAGTGGCCGCCGCGCTCGGGCCGACAGGCGCAGTTCCCGGAACTGGACAGGGTGGCCTGGTTCTCGCCCGCACTGGCCAAAACCAAGCTCATCGCAGGTCAAGTCCCTTTTCTTGAGCGGCTGTTGGACCTTCTGGCGGGTTGACCCGACCTTGACTTGCCAACAAACCCCGCCTGCGTGGACATTGCACATATGACGAACGTCGTGCTGGTGGGAACCCTGGACACCAAGGGTGTCGAGTACGGCTGGCTGCGCGAGAGGCTGTTGCGCGCCGGCGTCGAAGTGATCACTGTCGACACAGGCATCATGGGCGAGCCCCGGATACCCGCCCAGGTGCCGCGCGAAGCGGTCGCACGGGCGGCGGGAACGGAACTGACGGAACTGCGGGCGGCGGCCGACCGGGGCGCCGCCGTCACCACCATGGCCATGGGCGCCGAAGCGACGCTGTTGCGCCTGCACGCCGTGGGCCGGCTGCACGGGGTCCTCGCGATCGGCGGCAGCGGCGGGACCTCGATCGCCACCCGGGCGATGCGCGCCCTGCCCCTGGGCGTACCGAAACTGATGGTCTCCTCCATGGCCTCCGGCGACGTGGCCCCGTACATCGGGTCCGCGGACATCACGATGATGTACAGCGTCGTGGACATAGCGGGGATCAACAGCATCTCCGCCCCGGTGCTGGCCAATGCGGCGGAGGCGATCGCCGGTATGGCCAAGGGGTACGCCCGGGCCGCGCTGGAGCGGCGCCGTCCGGCCCGGCTGGGGGCCGGCTCACGGCCGCTGGTCGCCGCGAGCATGGCAGGCGTCACCACGACCGGCGTGGACGCGGCCCGGGAGCGGCTGACCGAACTCGGCTACGAGGTACTGGTCTTCCACGTCAGCGGCAGCGGCGGCCGCACCCTGGAGAAGCTGGCCGGCCAGGGCATCTTCGCGGGCGTCCTCGACCTCACCCTCAGCGAACTCGCCGACGACCTGTGCGGGGGCATCCTGACCGCCGGCCCCGACCGGCTCAGCGCGGCCGGGCAGGCCGGGATCCCGCAGGTGGTGAGCCTGGGCGCGCTGGACATGGTGAAGTTCGGCCCGCTGGAGAGCCTGCCCGAGCGGGTCCGCTACCGGCGGGTCCGCGTCCACAACCCGTCGATCACCGTCATCCGTACGACCGCGGCCGAATGCGCGGAACTCGGCCGCCGGGTCGCCGCCAAGCTCCGGGTGGCGACCGGACCCACGGAGGTGTGCGTCCCACTGCGCGGACTGTCCACGCTGAGCGCGCCCGGTGGCCCCTACCATGACCCCGGCGCGGACCGGGCCCTGTTCACGGCGCTGCGCGACGGATTGCGGGGCAGTGCCGCCCGGCTGTACGACTACGACACCCACATCAACGATCCGTCCTTCGGACGGGCCGCGGCCGACCGGTTGCACGCCATGATCGGCGCGGAGCGGGCCGTGGCCTGAAACCCTCCTCGAGACACCCCCTCCGGCCGGGAACCGGCCATGGCGGAAACCGTGTCCCAGGGGGTGGCCGGCCGCGAGGACCGGCTCTGGGACCCGGTGGGGCAGCAGAGGGGGAACGATGAACGACGCGTGGACGGTTCCCGGGTACACGCCGGTCCGGGAGCTGGGCGCCGGCGGCAGCGGCCGGGTGGTACTGGCGGTCCATGACGCCACCGGCACGCCGGTCGCGGTGAAGTACCTCAGCGACCGGCTGCGCGAGGACCCCGCCTTCGTCCGGGAGTTCCGGGCGGAGGCCCGGCTCCTCGGCGGACTGCGCTCGCCGCACGTGGTGGCGCTCTACGAGTACTGCGAGTACGCGAGGGCGCCCGGCGGCGCCGCCATCGTGATGGAGCTCGTCGACGGGATCTCCCTGCGCGCCCTGCTGAAACAGTCCGGCCGCACGGCACCCGAGGCCGCCCTGGTGCTGCTCAAGGGCTCGCTGCTGGGGCTGGCCGCCGCGCACCGGGCCGGGGTGGTGCACCGCGACTACAAGCCGGAGAACGTCCTGGTCGGGGCGGACGGTTCCTCGAAACTGGTGGACTTCGGGATCGCGGCCGGCCGTGGGACCACACCGGGGGTCGCGGGCACCCCCGCGTACATGGCACCCGAACAGTGGCAGGGCCGGCCGGCATCGCCCGCGGCCGACGTGTACGCGGCGACGGCGACCTTCTTCGAGTGCGTGACGGGGCACAAGCCGTTCCCGGGAACCAACTTCGCGGAGCTGGCGGTCCAGCACGTGGAGGCTCCGGTCCCGGAGACCGACGCGCCGGAGCCGGTGCGCCCGCTGATCCGCCGCGGCCTGGCCAAGGCACCGGAGCAGCGGCCGGAGAACGCCGAGGCGTTCGTCGCGGAGCTGGAGGAGGTGGCGCTGGCCGGGTACGGGCCGGACTGGGAGGAGCGCGGGCAGCGCAAACTGGCGGCCCTGGCGGCGCTGCTGCCGCTGCTGTTCCCGTCGGCGGGGGCCCCGGCGGCCGGCACCACCGCGCTCGCGACGACCGTGCTGGAACCCCCGCCGGCGGGCTGGCTGCCCGGGCGGCGCGGCGCGCTCGCGGCGGCCGCCGTGCTGGTGATCGGGGCGCTGCTGGTGTTCTCGTACGAGGCCGTCGCCGGGGAGTCCGGCGGGGCGGCGACGCTGAGCGCGTTCGCGACGTCCAGCGCCGGGCCGCCGGACGGCGGGATTCCGGGGCCGGGTCCGAGCGCCTCCGGGTCCGCGTCGCCGACGCCCTCGGTGTCGGTGTCGACCTCGCCGTCGGCGTCCGTCTCCCCCTCCTCCCCCTCGGCTTCGCCCTCCGTGACGCCGAGCCACAGCGCATCGCCGACACCGGCACCCACACCCACACCCACACCGACGAAGCCGACTCCCACCGTGAAGCCGAGCCCGCCGGCCACCGTCTCCGGGGTCGCGGTCACCCTGCGGACCGGCCCGGCCACCGGCCAGGTGACCGTCTCCCTCGACGTGAAGGGCGGACCGGCGACGGTGGTACTGGAGTGGTTCCTCGGAAACAGCCTCTCGGACCTGCGGTACGCGGACGGCACGGACTCGGTGCCCGTCCAGGCCGGGACCGCGCCGGTGACCCGGGCCCACACCTTCACGCGCCGAGCCGGCTGTTACCTGAGCGTCCGGGTCACGACGACGCCCTCCTCCGGGGACCCGGTCGTCGCCTCGCAGGCCATCCCCAGGTGCGCTACGACGGAGCCGCCGCGATGAGCGATCCCCGCGCCCCCGAAGGCGACGACTACAGCGCCACGGTCCTCGGCAGCCACTGGTTCAGCGGCCCGCCGCAGCCGCCGGGCGACACCCGGCGGCCGGAGGCGACGCAGCGGCTCGACGTCCCCACGCAGCAGCCCGGCGCCGGGCCGGCCGGCACCCGGCGGCTCGACACCCCGGCCACCGTGCCCGGCGCCGCGCCCGACCGGGTCGACGGGCCGGTGCTGCGGTTCGGCCCCGGCGTCACGGCGGCGATGCCCGCGCCGTTCCCGGTGACCGTGCCCGGGGCGGCTGCCGGCCGCCGCCGGGGGCGGTGGCGGCGCTACTCCCTGGCCGCCGTGGTCCTGGCGGCGGTCCTCGGCTACCTGGGCTGGCAGCGGTTCGGACCCGCCCTCGCGGTCCGCGACGTGGCGGTGACCACCGACCCGCGGGGGCCGGGGTGCGATTCCGCCGCCGATGTGGTGGCCGTCGTACGGACCAACGGGCGCCCCGGAACGCTGGCCTACCACTGGGTGCGCAGTGACGGCACGCGCTCCGAGCGGCTCACCGAACGGGTGCCGAGCGGGCGCAAGGAAGCCCGGCTGCACCTGCTGTGGACCTTCCAGGGAGTCGGCACCTACACCGCGCGGGCCGAGCTGCGGCTCGACTCGCCCGGGCAGCGCGCCGAAGCGGTCGGGTTCACCTACCGCTGCCCTGCGTAGCCGGGGATCCCGCGCGCGGGAAGGCCCGCGACCGCTCGGGGGAGCGGCCGCGGGCCGACCTGGCCGGCCTGTCCGTGGCAGGCACGTCTGTGGTGGGCGGCGGGCGGCCCGGCGGGTCAGAAGCGGGCGTGCGCCGTGATGTCCGCCGCGAACTCCCCCGTCATCGCCGGGGTCACCGTCGGCCGGCTCTGCGCGACCGCCGCCAGGTAGTCCCCCGTGCTCGCGCCCAGCTGCGCGGCGGCCGCGCCGCGCGCGCCCACCGCCTCCAGGTCCCGCTCGAAGGACACCTGCGCCGCGATCCGGGCGGCGTGCTCGATGTCGGCGGGGGTGAACAGTTCGGTCGCCTCCACCAGCGCCGCCACGTCGACGTCCGGGCGCCCGGCCGTGTAGCGGGACCAGATCGCGGCACGCGCCCCGGCGTCCGGCGTGCCGATCGGGATCAGGTAGTCGAAGCGCCCGGGCCGCAGGAAGGCGGGGTCCAGGGAGCGGATGGAGTTGGTGGCGCAGACCAGCAGCCGCTCGTCGCCCTCCCGGAAGCCGGGTATCAGCTTGAGCAGCTCGTTCGTCACGCCGTGGATCCCGCCGGGCTGCGCCGGCTCGGTCCGTACGGGTGCGATCTCCTCGACCTCGTCGATGAAGACGAGGACCCGCTCCAGCTCTGCGATCCGGGCGAAGGCGTCGCGCAGCGCGGCCGCCAGGTTCCCCTCGTCGGCGAGCCGGGAGGGCAGCAGCTCGACGAAGGGCCAGCCGAGGCGGGAGGCGATGGCGCGGGCGAAGGTGGTCTTGCCGGTGCCGGGCGGCCCGAAGAGGGTGATGGCGCGCGGCGGCCGCACCCCGTGCGCGGCGGCCCGTTCGGGCTCGGCGAGCGGGAGGACCACCCGGCGCTCGATGAGGTCCTTCTCCTGCTCCATCCCGGCGACCTTGGCCCACAGGTCGTTGGGCAGGAAGCGGCCGCCGAGGTCGTCGAGGAGGCCGGCCGCCGGTCCGTGCAGCGGCTCGGTCTTCTCGAAGTAGGCCACGGCGGGCTGGCGGGTGTAGCCGGCGTTGAGCAGGCCCTCGCCGAGCAGGTCCTCCTCGGGCAGGACGTAGGCGATCCGCCCGACCCGGGCGGCGATGAGCCGCCGTTCCAGTTCGACGAGCAGTGCGCTGGCCAGGCCGCGGCCGCGCCAGCCCGCGGCGATCGCGATGCGCATCACCCAGGCGCGCTCGCCGGTGACGCAGGCGAGGGCCGCGCCGATCGGGACGCCCTGGTGGACGGCGACCACGCAGGGCTGCCGGTCGGTGAGCGCGCTGATGCACTCGGCCAGCGAGAAGACGGACTCCTGGCCGAGTTCCGCCGTGGTGTCGATCAGATGGACGACAGCGGCGAGATCGCTCTCGCGGTAATCGTGGATCAGCCAGTTCACCGGGTACCGCCCCTCGTTCGTGCTCCTGCGGCGAGGCTAGGGGCGCCCGGGCCCCGTGATCACGCTCCGCGGTGCACAACACGGGCTCCGGAAACCGTCCGCGGCGTCCATAGACTCGTGCTTTCCGTCCGCTGGGCATGCCGGAAATGCATGCCGTTTCGGCACATCCGACATGACCGGCCGGGGATTCACAGCGGATTCTTATGGAACTGGGTGCTCCGGACACAGGCTCGCTGGGCAGGCTCAGGTGCATGATCCGCAGCATGCTCCCCAGACAGGCCGCCCCCGCCGGCTCTTCCCGCGTCCGGCGGGCGTCCCGGGTCCTGCTCGCGCTGGCGGCGATGGCCGCGCTGCTGAGCGTCGATCTGCCGGACGCCGGAGCCGCCCCGCCGCTCGGCGTCACCGCGGTGGCCGGCTCCGGCGCCGCAGCCGACCGGGTGGGCGCGCTGTTCGCGGGAGGGCCGGACGGGGGCCACTTCTGCACCGCCGCGGTGGTGCACAGTGACGACCGGAGCGTGATCGCGACCGCCGCGCACTGCCTGGTGGATCCGGACGCCACCGTGTTCGCGCCGGGGTACCGGGACGGGAAGACCCCGTACGGCCTGTGGAAGGTCACCGGCGTCTACGTGTCCCCGCGCTGGACGCAGGGGCGGGACGCGGACGAGGACATAGCCTTCGCGTCGGTCGCGCCGGTCTCGGGCTCGGCGCCGGTCGAGGACGTGGTGGGGGGCTTCCCGGTGGTCCCCGGACAGCCGGCGGACGCGACGGTGACGATCGTCGGCTACCCGAGCAGTGAGGAGTCCCCGCTGCGCTGCACCAACGCCACGAGCCTGTTCTCGCCGACCCAGCGCCGGATCGACTGCCCCGGCCTCAGCGGCGGCACGAGCGGCAGCCCCTGGCTGGTGAACGGCGCCGTGGCCGGGGTCCTGGGCGGCTACGAGGACGGCGGCCTGGTCCCCGAGGTGTCGTACAGCGCGGTGATGGGCGACCAGGCCGTGGAGCTGTACCGCGAGGCGGCGGTCGCGGGCTGAGCCTCAGACGGCTCCGGCCGGGGGCCGGAACCAGGCGGGTTCGTCGCGCAGGGCGCGCCGGACGCGGTCCACGGCGAAGGGTTCCAGCGGGGGCAGGGCGTCGGCCGTGAACCAGGCGGCCTCCAACAGCTCGTCGTCGTGCGGCCGGGGCTCGCCGCCGGTGGCCCGGCAGCGGAAGGTGATGTCCTGGAACTGGCAGACGTCCCCGTTGGGATAGGTGATCGGTTCGAGCATCTCGACGAGCACGACCCGCTCGGGGACGCACCGCACCGCCGTCTCCTCGTACACCTCGCGCACTGCCGTGTCCGCGGGCTGTTCGCCGGGTTCTGCGATGCCGCCGATCACCGACCAGAGGCCGGTGTCGGCGCGGCGGCCGAGCAGGATCCGGTCGCGGTCGTCGACGACGACGGCGGTGACGCCGGGCAGCAGGAGCAGCAGGTGCCCCGCCCCGGCTTCGCGGATCGCGCGTATGTAGTCAGGTGTGGTCATGGGGCGACCCTACGAAACGACGGCCCGGCCACCCGCGTCATGCGGCCCGCCGGGCGCGAACCCGGCGGGTCAGCACCCGGCCGAGCCCCCCGGCGGCCACCAGGAGCAGCGCGTACTCGGGCAGCGGTCCGAGCCGGGTGGCCGGGGTCCGCGTCGAGCGCAGCGGGATTTCGGCGACCAGCGCGTCCGCGGTGAACATCTTCGTCTGCTGTACGACCGCGCCGTCGGGCCGGATGACGGCGCTGACCCCGCTGGTGACGGGGACGAGCACGGTCCGGCTGTGTTCGACGGCCCTGACCCGGTCCATGGCGAGCTGCTGGTAGGTCATCTGGCTGCGGCCGAAGGTGGCGTTGTTGCTCGGTACGGCGATGACCTGGGCGCCGGCCTGGACGGTGGAGCGGACGGCGTCGTCGAAGGCCGCCTCGTAGCAGGTGACCATGCCGGCCCGGCTGCCCGCCATGTCGAAGACGCCGGGCTCCTTGCCGGGGCCGAAGTCGCGGCGGACGCGGTCCACGTCCTTGCTGAAGATCCGGACGAAGGACCGCATCGGCATCCGCTCGCCGAACGGCTGGATCTTGCGCTTGTCGTACGTCGCGGTCGGCCCCTTGACCGGGTCCCACAGGATCATCGTGTTGCGCAGCGGGCCGGTCGGCGGCTCCAGTACGGAGCCGACTGCGACGGGTACGCCGATGGCCTTGACGGCGCGGTCGATGACGTCGCGGGCGTCCTGCTGGGTGAACGGGTCGATGTCGGAGGAGTTCTCCGGCCAGACGACGAAGTCGGGCTGCCGGGCGCGGCCGGCCTTGACGTCGTCGGCGAGCCGGAGGGTGCGGTTGGCGTGGTTGTCGAGCACGGCACGGCGCTGGGAGTTGAAGTCGAACCCGGCGCGCGGGACGTTGCCCTGGATGACGGCGGCCACCGCGGTGCCGTCCTCGGCGGCGTCCGAGACCAGCGGCCGCGAGGCGAGCGCCGCGCCGACCGGGAGGACGACGGTGAGGGCGGCGAGCGCGGCGGCGGTGCGGCTCGGCTGCGAGCGGGCGGTGCGGGCGGCCTCGTACAGGCCGAATCCGCACAGGGCGACCGCGAAGGAGAGCAGCGGGGTGCCGCCGAGCGCGGCGAGCGGCAGGAAGAGGCCGTCGGCCTGGCCGAAGGCGAGCTTGCCCCAGGGGAAGCCGCCGAAGGGGGCCCGGGCGCGCAGTGCCTCGCCGGCGATCCAGATGGCCGAGGCCCACACGGCGCGGCCGGGGAGGGTGCCGACGAGGGCGATGCCGAGGCCGGTGAGGCCGAAGAGGAGCGCTTCGAGGGTGACGAGGGCGATCCACGGGACCGGACCGACGCCCTCGCTGGTCCACACCAGCAGCGGCAGCAGGTAGCCGAGCCCGAAGAGGAAGCCGAGGCCGAAGCCGGCCCGGGCGCGGCGGCCGCGCAGGCAGCCGGCGAGCAGGGCGAGGGCGAAGGGGGCCAGCCACCACAGCGGGCGGGGCGGGAAGCTGAGGTAGAGCAGGACCCCGGCGAATGCGGCGAGCGCCGCCCGGACCGGCCAGGCGCCCCGCAGGCGGTCGAGGGCGGAGGCGTCGCTCGCCGGTTCGGTGGACTGCGCGGGCTCGCTCCCGGCCGCTCGGGTGACACTGCTGCTCATTTGGCGGAGTGTACGTCCCCGCACGCGGTTGTCCCTCAGGAGACTCAGTGCGCCAGGGCACGCAGGTGGGTGCGGATGACCCGGACGGCGTTCTCCGCGTCGTCGACGGTGACGGTGAAGAGCTTCCCGTCGTCCAGGCGCAGCTCGACGCCCTCGCCGCGGCGGACGATGACGGCGGTGCCCTTTTCGGGACGCCAGCGGTAGCCCCATCCGCCCCAGTGCTGGGGGGTGATCCGGGGGACGAACTCGGCGGAGGCCACTTCGGCGAGCCGGATCGTACGGCGCGGCAGTCCGATGTGGCCGCAGCGGACTTCCATGGCCTGGGAGTCGACGGTGACGGCCACGTGGACGAAGGCGACGGTGCCGAAGAGGATCAGCAGGCCGGCCGCGAGGCAGCCGATCACGGACATGAGCACCGCCACCGTCCCGGAGGTCCAGCTGGCGTCGACGGCGAGTTCGATGCCGAGCGCCAGGCAGGCGCCGCCGACCGCGGCGAGCAGCCACTGCACGCGGTTGGAGGCGCGGCCCGTCCAGAGCGGACCCGGGGGGTGACCCGTCATGGAAGCAGCGTACCCACGTCCCGCGCCTGCGCCCCCCGACACGGCGCCGGCCTCCTGCTGGGCGCGTTCTCGGCAGCAGTCCGGTGGGCGGCCCTCCCCGGGGCCGGCCGCCGCCCGTGCGGCAGGCCGACCGTGGCGGGGGGCGGCGGCTCACGGCCGGGCCCGCGCCGCCTGGCACCCCCTACCCTGTGCACGTGAACCAGCACCGAGGGGGCCGGCTGCGCGACGTCCTTGCCGCCCGTTGCCCCGGCGCGGCCTCGTGACGGCCCGGCTGGACCGCGCCGTAGGGGCGGTGCTCGGCTCGGCCGTCGGGGACGCGCTCGGCGCGCCGTACGAGTTCGGACCGGCCGGGGACCTCGACGCGCGCGGCAAGGAGATGGCGGCGGGCGGCGGCTGGGACCCCGGCGAGGCGACCGACGACACCCAGATGGCGGTCCTGGTGGGCGAGTCGCTGCTGGAGTGCGGCGGCCTGGACCTGCCCGACCTGTTCGACCGGTTCCGGCGCTGGGCGGCGGGAGAGCCCAAGGACATCGGCCTCCAGACCGAGGACGTGCTGACCAGCGGCCAGCCGTGGGACCGGGCCGCCGCTCTGCACTTCCAGGTCAACGCGCGGGCGGCCGGCAACGGTTCCCTGATGCGCGCCTCCACCTCGGCGGTGTACTTCGCCGCCGCCGGGCGCGAGGCCACCATGGACGCCGCCCGCCGGATCGCGGCGCTGACCCACGGGGACCGGGCCGCGTGGGAGGGCACCGCGGTGCTCCACGAGCTCGTACGGGTCGCCCTCGGCGGAGACGACCCGCTGACCGCCCTCCCCGAGGTGCTGGGCGCGGTGCACCCCGACCACCGCGAGCGCTACGCCCGCGTGCTCGCCCCCCGCTGGCATCCGGACCTGGCCACCGAGTTCAACGGGGCGGTGTGGCCCTGTCTCGGCTCGGCGGTGTGGGCGCTGCGCACCACCACCGGTTTCGCGCAGGCCGTTCGGGCCGCCGTGAACCTGGGCGGGGACACCGACACCGTGGCCGCGGTCACCGGCACGCTGGCCGGGGCCTGCTACGGGCAAGGGGCCGTCCCGGAGCGGTGGACCGGGCCGCTGCACGTGCCGCTGCCCGGCTCCGGCGGCCGGGTGCTGGACGCGGACGGGCTGCGGCTGCTGGGTCAGCGGCTCGCCGGGGCCGGCTGAGGCCCGGGGCCGAGCTCCAGGCGGCGGCCCCGGAAGGCGGCGCGCAGCCGCCGGTCGTGGGTGACCAGCACCAGGGTCCCGGTGAAGCCGGCCAGCGCGGCCTCCAGTTCCTCCACCACGGCGGGGGCCAGGTGGTTGGTCGGCTCGTCCAGGAGCAGCAGGTCCAGCGGGGCGGTGACCAGCCGGGCCAGCTCCAGCTTGCGGCGCTGGCCCGCGGAGAGGTCCCGGACGGGGCGGGTCAGGTCGTGCGGGGCCAGCAGGCCCAGGGCCGCGACCCGGTCCGCGTACTGCGCGCCCGACAGCTCGGTCAGGGAGCGGGTCTCCCGCCCCCACGGGTCGTCCTGGCGCAGCAGGCCCACGCGCGGGGGTGTGCGTACGGTGCCCTGTCCGGGGGCGAGTTCCCCGGCGAGGACGTGCAGCAGGGTGGATTTCCCGGCCCCGTTGGGCCCGGTGACCAGGAGCCGCTCACCGGGTTCGAGCCGGAAGGAGACCGGCGCGAGCCGTCCCGGCACGGCGAGTCCGTCGGCCTCCGCCACCCCGGCCGCGCCCGCCGTGAACCGCCCGGTGAAGCGGAGCGGGCTGGGCGGCGGCGGGACCGGGTTCTCGGTCAGCCGGTGCAGGCGCTCGCGGGCCGCCCGGATCCGGCCGGCCGCGCCGTGGGTGCGGGACCGGGCCCGGAAGGCGCCGGCTCCGCTGAACCCGCGCGGCATCTTGCGCGGGATCGCGGCGAACCGGCCGATGTTGGTGTCGGCGAGCCGCTCCGCGTCGCGGATCTGCTCGCGCCACTGCTCGTACCGCCGCTCCCAGCCGGCGCGTTCGGCGGCGCGGCCGGTGAGGAAGCCGGCGTAGCCGTTGCCGTACCGGCGTACGGTGCGGCGGTCCTGGTCGACCTCCAGGATGGCGGTGGTCACGCGGTCCAGGAAGAGCCGGTCGTGGGTGACGGCGACGACCGTGCCGCGGTGGGCGCGCAGGTGCTCCTCCAGCCAGCCGACGGCCTCGTCGTCGAGGTCGTTGGTCGGCTCGTCCAGCAGCAGCAGTTCCGGTTCGGCGGCCAGGGTCGCGGCCAGGGCCAGCCGTGAGCGCTGCCCGCCGGAAAGGGTGCCCAGTCGCCGCTCCGGGTCGGGGGCGGTGCGCTCGCCGAGCCGGCGCAGGGTGGTCGCCACGCGCCGTTCGGCGTCCCGGCCGCCGCGGGCCTCGTAGGCGGCGAGGAGGTCCGCGTACGCGGTGAGTTCCTCCGGGGCCGCCCGCGGCAGGCGCGCTTCGGCGTCGCGGATCTCCGCCTCCAGGGCGCGCAGTCCGGCGAGCGCGAGGTCGACCGCGTCCTGGACCCGGGCGGTCGGCGGCAGGTCGAGGGTCTGGGCGAGGTGGCCCACCCCGCCCGGCGCGGTGACGGTGACCTGTCCGTGGTCGGGGTGTTCCCGGCCGGCGAGGAGCCGGAGCAGGGTCGACTTGCCGGACCCGTTGTCCCCGACGATGCCGACCCGCTCACCGGGCCGGACCGTGCAGCTGACGCGGTCCAGGACCACGCGGGTGTCGTAGGCCTTGGTGACTTCGGACAGGACGATCTGGGTGGTGGCGAGTGGGGCACGAGTGCGCAAGGGCGGTTCCTTGGTCGGGCGGACGGGACGGGGCCGGCGGCGGAGCCGGTCCCGGCCCCCGGCTAGGCGACACGAGACGTATCGTCTCGCTGGCAGTCACCACCCTACCCACGGGCTGCCGGCGCGGCGACTCGGTAAGCGGAGGCGGAGCGGCCCCGGCGCTATTCCACCGGGTTCTCGATCAAGGTGATCCGGTTGCCGTCGGGGTCGTGGACGGCGGCGAACCGTACCTTCCGGGCGCCCGGCTGGATCTCCCCCGCCGTGATGCCGCGGCCGGCCAGCTCGGAAAGCGCCCGGTCCAGGTCGTCCACCACGAGGTTGAGCAATGTCGTCCCCGCTTGCCCGGGGGACTCGAAGACCTGCACCCAGGCCGAGGGGGAAACGTGCCAGTCGGCGAGGCCGGCCATGGGCCGCGCGTCGGGAGGCCGGCCCAGGAGCCGTTCGTACCAGGGCGCGGCGGTCTCGATGTCGCTCACCGGGGCCACCGCGAGCACATGGGTGAAAGACACGGCGCACCACCCTTCGCGGGGAAAGCTTCCTGCTCTCCTTCCGACTCTCGCCGGGCGGGAAACTCATCGCCGGCCCGGCGGCCCGCCGCAGCGGAGCCGGACGCCGGGTCAGTGCGCGAGGGGCGCACCCTCCGCGAGCAGCCGGCCCTCGGCATAGCCGAGCGCGGCGGCCGGGAGGGGTCCCTGCTGCCCGCTGAGCAGGACGGTCAGCCCGCCGGTGCGGGGCAGGTCCGGCTCGGGGCGGGCGCCGATGCGGCGCAGCGCCTGCACGGCGACCGCCTCGGCGGAGCCGTGGAAGACGAACTCCGCCCCGCCCGCCCGTTCGACGAGGGCCGCCCGGATCGCCGCCTCGACCAGCTCGTAGTGCGTGCAGCCGAGTACCACGTCGGTGACGTCGGCCGGGGTCAGTGCGGCGGCCGCGGCGACGGCCTGCGCGACGGCCTCCTCGTTGCCGCGCTCGACGGCGTCGGCGAGGCCGGGGCAGGGCACCTCGGTGACCTGCGCTCCGGCGGCGAACTCCGCGATCAGCCCGCGCTGGTACGGGCTTCCGGTGGTGGCCGGGGTGGCCCAGATGGCGACCCGGCCGCCCGCGGCCGCGGCCGGCTTGATCGCGGGCACGGTGCCGATGACCGGGATGGCGGGTTCCAGCTCCGCGCGCAGGGCGGGCAGGCTGTGCACGGAGGCGGTGTTGCAGGCGACGACCAGGGCGTCCGGGTGGTGCTCGGCGGCGGCCCGGGCGACGCCGAGGGCCCGCCCGGTGAGGTCAGCGGGCGTGCGCGGGCCCCAGGGCATCCCGTCGGGGTCGCAGGACAGCAGCAGATCGGCGTCGGGCCGCAGCCGTCGCATCGCGGCGGCCGCCGCGAGGAGGCCGATTCCGGAGTCCATGAGGGCGATCTTCACCTGGTCACCTTATATCGGCGGGGGCGGCCACCCCCGCGACCGCGCCGGCGGCGGACCGCAGGACGGCCCCCCGGAGGCCCGTGCCGGACCCACTCCGCGCCGCCAGCGCCCCGAAACGGCACCACAGGCCCCCGAAGCCCCGCGCTCCGGCCCCGGATCCACACCCGGACGGCGCCACGGTGTCCGGATGCGCGACAGGTCCCGCCCGGTTCGGCACACTGCGGCCATGGGCCTCCTCCTCACCGCCGCCTACGCCTCCCTCGCCGCCTGGCTCTGGCTCACCCTCGCCCAGGGCATGTTCTGGCGCACCGACGTCCGCCTCCCCCCGCGTACCGCTCCCGCCCGCTGGCCGTCCGTCGCCATCGTCGTCCCGGCCAGGGACGAGGCGGAGGTGCTGCCCCGCAGCCTGCCGTCGCTGCTCGCCCAGGACTATCCCGGCGCCGCCGAGGTGATCCTGGTCGACGACGGCAGTACGGACGGCACGGCCGACCTCGCCCGGCGTCTGGCCGGGGAGCTCCCGGGGCTGCCCCTCACCGTCGTCTCCCCCGGCGCCCCGGATCCCGGCTGGACCGGCAAGCTCTGGGCCCTGCGCCACGGCATCGCGCACGCGCGCACCGCCCACGCGGCCGAACCCGAGTACCTCCTGCTCACCGACGCCGACATCGCGCACGAACCGGACAGCCTGCGCGAGCTCGTCGCCGCGGCAACCTCCGCCCGCCTCGACCTGGTCTCCCAGATGGCGCGGCTGCGGGTGGCCACGTTCTGGGAACGGCTCGTCGTACCGGCCTTCGTCTACTTCTTCGCGCAGTTGTACCCCTTCCGCCGGATCAACCGCCCCGCCGGGCGGACCGCCGCGGCCGCCGGCGGCTGCGTGCTCCTGCGCACGGAGGCCGCCGTCCGCGCCGGGGTGCCCGACTCGATCCGGCAGGCCGTCATCGACGACGTCAGCCTCGCCCGCGCCGTCCGGCGCTCCGGGGGCCGGATCTGGCTCGGCCTGGCGGAGCGGGTGGACAGCGTGCGCCCCTACCCGGCGCTGGGCGACCTGTGGCGGATGGTCTCGCGGAGCGCGTACGCCCAACTGCGCCACCAGCCGGTGCTGCTGGCGGGGACGGTGGCCGGGCTCGTGCTCGTCTACCTGGTGCCGCCGGCCGCGCTGTTCGCCGGGCTCGCCCTGGACCGGCCGCCCCTGGCCTGGGCGGGCGGTTCGGCCTGGCTGCTGATGGCCGGCACCTACCTGCCGATGCTGCGCTACTACCGCCAGCCGGCCGTCCTGGCGCCGCTGCTGCCGCTGACGGCGCTGCTCTACCTCCTGATGACCGTCGACTCGGCCGTGCTGCACTACCGCGGCCGCGGCGCGGCCTGGAAGGGCCGCACCTACGCCCGGCCCAGCGACGCCTAGGGGGTGTCCGCCCCTGATCCGCCGGACACCCGCCACACCCCTCGCGGTCCGGCTGAACGGGCGTCATACGAGGTCACGCCGCAGTCCTCCGCTTGGTGACGCCGCGTCAAGGCCAAGTGGGTGCAACACCAACCGGTGAGTACGAGTAGGAACAAGGTGGGGTGGATGGCGCGAATCGTGCACGTGGACGTGAAGTGAAAGCTGTGGCCCTGACCTGCGAATATGCAGGTCAGGGCGGTGTTGACGACACCTCGCTATGGACCCCGTGAAGTCGTGGGCTTAACTTAGGTCCCATGACCTCCCCCCGCTCCACTTATGGCGGCGGTTACTACTCCGCGCCCTCCTTCCCGGACACCCCCATCTACGACTCCCTCGTCGCCGAACGCGGCACTCCGCAGATCGCCCCGATCCGCGTTCCCGCCGCCTACGACACCCCCGGTTCCGGTTACTCGAGCGGTGGGTACCTGCCGGCCCTCCCGTCCGCCCTGCCCGCCCTGCCGGCCGCGCCCTCGATGCCCCAGCAGCAGAGCGCCCCGGCGTACGGCTACCCGTACCAGCAGCAGCCCGCGCCGCAGATGCAGATGCCCATGCCGCTGCAGAACGCGCCCGCCCCGTACGTGCCGCAGCAGCAGCCGGTCGGCGCCCGCGCGGGGTACGTCCCGCAGCAGCAGCCGCGCCCGGTCGCGACCGCCACCGGGTACGAGGCCATGCGCCCGGCCGCCCCGCGGCCGATGCAGGCGCCCGCGCAGGTCCCCTCGTACGAGGACCCGTACGGCCGCCCGTACCAGGGGCGCGGCTACTAGGCCGGCCGAGCACGGCCGCGGCGGCCGACCACCGCCCGGCCCTGCGGGAAGAGGCGCCGGGAACCGCGGGGGCGGCGACTGGCAAAATGCACTCATGTCGAACTTGTATGTCCACTCGCTCCACGTCTATCCCGTCAAGTCGGTGGCCGGGACCGCGCCCGACGAGGCGGCCGTGGAGCCCTGGGGGCTCTCGGGTGACCGCCGGTGGGCCGTGATCGACATCGAGGGCGCGGTCATCACGCAACGCCAGCAGGCGCGGCTGGCGTTGGCCTCGGCCCGCCCGCTGGAGGGCGGCCGGCTGGCGCTTTCGGCGCCCGGCATGGCGGATCTGGTCGTGGAGGTGCCGGAGCCGGGTCCGCTGGAGCCCGTCGTCCTGTTCGGCAAGAAGGTCGAGACCGTGGTCGCGGCGGCGGCCGCGGCCGACTGGTTTTCGGCCTACCTCGGACTCCCCGCCCGTCTCGTCCACCTGGACGACCCCGCCGTGCGCCGTCCCGTGGACCCGGACTACGCACTGCCGGGCGAGACGGTGAGCCTCGCGGACGCCTATCCGCTGATGGCCACCACCTTGGCCTCGCTGGACGCCCTGAACGCGCTGATCGCCGAGGGCGGTCAGCCGCAGGAGGGGCCGCTGCCGATGAACCGTTTCCGCCCGAGCCTGGTGGTGGCCGGGGCCGAGGCCTGGGCCGAGGACGGCTGGCGCCGCATCGCCATCGGGGACGCCGTTTTCCGCGGGGTGCGGGAGTGCGGGCGGTGCATCGTCACCACCACCGACCAGGCGACGGCGGAGCGCGGCAAGGAGCCGCTGAAGACGCTGGCGAAGCACCGGCGGATCGGGAAGTCGCTGGCGTTCGGACGGCAGCTGGTGCCGGTGGCGCTGGGGACGGTGCGCGTAGGTGACGAGGTCCGCGTACTGGAATAACACCTTCGAGGGGCTCCGCCCGCCCGCCGGAACCAGCGGGCACGGCGGCACCGTTGGATCATTCGAGACGTGTGGGCAGGGGACCGGACGGGCACGGGGGAACGTGCGCCGGACCGGGCGCGGCCGGATGCGCATGTCTCTCGCGTTCCGGAATGCGCGTCCGCCGGGCATGCGGGAAGCTGGGACGCGCAGACAGGCGGAGGCGAGGGGGTGCCGGACCGTGTGGACAGCAATGGGTGTGTGGCGTTGGCGGCGCAATCCGCTGCGCCGCAGGACTGATCTCTTCGAAGCGTGGCTGGCGCTCGCCGCGGCGGTGTGCGTGCTGGTGGTCGCTCCGGCCGTCGGCTGGTTCGCGGGCGTTCGGGTGGACGATACCCTCCAGCGCGCCGTGCGCGAACAGCGGCAGGAGCGGTACCTCGTCCCGGCGGTGGTGCTCCGGCCGGCCCAGGGCACGCTCGCGGGCGGGGCTGCGGCCGCCGACAAGTCGGCGGGCCCGCAGACTCCGCAGCGGACCCGGATCCTGGCCTCGTGGACCGCGCCGGACGGCAGCAGCCACCAGGGGACGGTGCCGGCCGCCGAGGAACCGCCCCGGCCCGGTGACCGGTTCCGGATATGGACGGACACCAGCGGCCGGCTCGTGGGGCAGCCGCTCGCCGCTTCGGCCGCCGCGTTCCACTCCGTGATGGCCGGTATGGCCGCCGCCCTGGGCGTGGCCGCGCTGGTGGAGACGGTCCGGCGGCTGATCGTACGGCGGCTCGTGCACCGGCGGTACCTACGGCTGGACCGGGCGTGGGCCGCGGTCGGGCCGGATTGGGGCCGCGCGGGCGCGGGCAGCTGAGCTGGCAACTCCCCGGCCCCGCGCGCGCTACGGTGGACCGGGCAGACCGCCCGCGGGCGGCTGCGGCGGTGACTGCCGCCAATGCGAAGACGAGGGTGGGGGCACGACAGCACCATGGCTCAGGGCACGGTCCAGGTGACACACGGCGGGTCTTCGCGCTGGCGGCGCCGCTCCGGTGAGTACGCGACGCTGACCGCCGCGCTCGCGGTCGCCGGGGACGGGGACGTCCTGTCCATTGCTCCCGGCACCTATCGGGAGAACCTGGTGCTGCGCCACGCCGTCACCCTGCGGGGGCCCGAGGGCTCGGCCGGGTCCGTGCGGATCGCCCCGCCCGACGGCGTCGCATTGACCGTGAGCGCCTCGGCCGTGGTGCAGGACCTGTATCTGGAGGGCCAGGACCGGACGGCGCCGGCGCTGCTCGTCGAGGACGGCTCACCCGAGCTGACCGACCTGCGGGTCAGCACCCGCTCCTCGGCCGGCATCGAGGTCCGCGGCGGGGCCAGACCGCTGGTGCGCCGGTGCACGGTGGAGAATCCGGCCGGAGTGGGGATCGCCGTACTGGACGGCGGCGGCGGGGTGTTCGAGGAGTGCGAGGTCGTGGCTGCCGGGCAGAGCGGTGTCTCGGTGCGGGGCGGCCACCCGCGCCTGGAGCGCTGCCGGATCCACCACGCCACGGGTGCGGGCATCGCCGTCACCGGCGAGGGCTCCGGTCTGGAGGCGCTGGGCTGCGAGGTGTACGAGATCAAGGGCACCGGCGTGCAGGTCGCGGCGCGGGCCGTCGCCCGGCTCACCGACTGCGCGGTGCACCGGACTTCGGCCGACGGGGTCACCCTGGACACCGACGCAGTTCTGACGCTCGCGGGCTGCGACATCCACGACATCCCGGAGAACGCGGTCGACCTGCGCTCGCGTTCGGTGCTCACGCTGAGCCGCACCACGGTGCGCCGGTTCGGCCGCAACGGCCTGTCGGTCTGGGATCCGGGTACCCGGGTCGACGCCCGGTCCTGCGAGATCCACGACAGTACGGGGGACTATCCGGCGGTGTGGATCAGTGACGGGGCCACGGCGTCGCTGGACTCCTGCCGCGTGCACGACGTGCCGGACGCCCTGTTCGTGCTGGACCGCGGCTCACGGGTGGACGTGGTCGACAGCGACCTGTCCCAGGTGCGCAACACAGCTGTCTCGGTGAGCGACGGGGCCACCGCGCAGCTGGACGACTGCCGGATCCGGGAGGCGGCGACCGGGGCCTGGTTCCGTGACCACGGCAGCGGCGGCACCCTCGCCAACTGCTCCGTGGACTCCGTACAGACGGGCGTGATCGTCACCAAGGGAGCCGACCCGGTCCTGGAGCGCTGCGTGGTCACCTCCGCCGCCGAGGCCGGTTTCTACGTCTCGGCGGGCGGCCGCGGCACCTTCACCGCCTGCCGGGTGAGCGGCAGCTCCGGCTTCGGCTTCCACGTGATCGACGGCAGCCGCACCTCGTTGGCCAAGTGCCACACCGAGCGCTGCGCGCGGGGCGGTTACGAGTTCGCGGAGGACGGCCCGGTCGCGGCGGACTGCACCAGTGACGAGTCCGGACCGCGCCTCGCCGCCCAGTCGGCCGCCGCCGGCGGCCCGGCCCACGAGCGCGCGGGGATCCGTACGGTGACGGCGGCCCGCAGCCCCGTACCGGGAGCCGCCGGCGTACCGGCGCAGCGGCCCGCCGACGAGCCCGACCCTGCCGCCGCGCCCGCCCGGGGCTCCGGCGAGGTGCTGGGCCAGCTGGACGCGCTGGTGGGCCTGGACAGCGTCAAGCGCGAGGTGCGGGCCCTCACCGACATGATCGAGGTGGGGCGCAGGCGGCAGCAGGCGGGCCTCAAGGCGGCGTCGGTGCGCCGGCACCTGGTCTTCACCGGCTCCCCCGGCACCGGCAAGACCACCGTCGCCCGGCTCTACGGGGAGATCCTCGCCTCCCTCGGCGTGCTGGAGCGGGGGCACCTGGTCGAGGTGTCCCGGGTGGACCTCGTCGGCGAGCACATCGGGTCCACGGCGATCCGTACTCAGGAGGCCTTCGAACGGGCCCGTGGCGGTGTGCTGTTCATCGACGAGGCGTACGCCCTGGCGCCGGAGGACTCGGGCCGCGACTTCGGGCGCGAGGCGATCGACACGCTGGTGAAGCTGATGGAGGACCACCGGGACGCGGTGGTGGTGATCGTCGCCGGGTACACGGCGGAGATGGAGCGGTTCCTGACCGTGAACCCGGGTGTGGCCTCCCGCTTCTCCCGGACCATCACCTTCGGCGACTACGGGCCGCAGGAGCTGTTGCGCATCGTGGAGCAGCAGGCGGAGGAGCACGAGTACCGGCTGGGGGCGGGGACCGCGCAGGCGCTGCTGGCGTACTTCACGGAGCTGCCCAAGGGCCCGGCCTTCGGCAACGGCCGCACCGCCCGGCAGACCTTCGAGTCCATGGTCGAGCGCCACGCGGGCCGGGTGGCCCAGCTCAGCGACCCGGGGACGGACGAGCTCACCCTGCTGTTCCCGGCGGACCTGCCGGCGCTCCCGGCGGGTTCGGCGGCGGCCGCCGGCCGCTGAAGCGGGCGGCAAGGGGGCGGGGCCGGGTCGGTGCCCGGTCGGTGCCGGTCGGTGCCGGGCGACATCTGACGGGCCGGCAAGTAAGGTGCCCGCAACGCCCTTCCGCTCTTCCGGCCGTACCGCGCGTCTCGCAGGGGGTTGTCACGATGGCTCGCCGACTCCGGGCAGTGGAGCTGGACTTCGCCGGGACGGCGCCGGTCCGGCTCGTCTTCACGGCGCGCGCGACCCAGGCGCCGGCACCGGTCTACCGGGCGCTCGCCGAGCACGTGGCGGACTGGCCGGCCTGGTTCAGGGCGGTCACCCTGGCCCGGTCCACGCACGGCGGCGCCGGCCGCGAGATCGGGCTGGTGGGCGGGGTCCGGTTCCGGGAGACCGTCGTGGCGGCGGAGCCGGAGCGGCGCTACGCGTACCGGGTGGACGAGACCAACGTCCCCGGCGTCCGGGCGCTGCTGGAGGAGTGGCGGCTGAGCCCCTCCGGTTCCGGTACCCGGATCCAGTGGACCTTCGCGGCGGACGGACCGGCCCCGTTCCGGTTGGCCCTCGCCGCCGCCCGCCCCGGGCTCGGGCACTCGTTCCGCTCGGCGGTGGGCGCGCTCGACGCCCGGCTGAGCGCGCGGGGTTGACCGTACGCGGGGTCGACCGTAGCCGGCATCCACCCCGGCGCCGTGCCCGCGGGCTCCGTTCGCGGCCCGGTCAGGCCGAGGGCTCTCGCCAGGTACCCGTCGCCAGCAGCGTCTCGATGGTCTTCGTGTACGGGGCGATGTCCAGGTGCTGCGCCGCCAGCCAGGCGTCCGAGTAGTACTTGTCGAGGTAGCGGTCGCCCGGGTCGCACAGCAGGGTCACGACGCTGCCCGCGCTGCCCTGGGCCACCATCTCGGAGACGATCTTGAGCGCGCTCCACAGCCCGGTGCCGGTCGAGCCGCCCGCCTTGCGCCCTATGGCCTGCTCCAGCGCCCGGCAGGCGGCGACGCTCGCCGCGTCCGGCACCTTCATCATCCGGTCGATGGCGCCCGGCACGAAGCTCGGTTCCATCCGGGGACGCCCGATGCCCTCGATGCGCGAGCCGCAGTCGCTGCTCGCGTCCGGGTCGTTGCGGGTCCAGCCGTCGAAGAAGCAGGAGTTCTCCGGGTCGGGGACACAGATCCGGGTGTCGTGCTGCATGTAGTGGACGTAGCGCGCGATCGTCGCGGAGGTGCCGCCGGTTCCGGCCGTCGCCACGATCCAGGTGGGCTCCGGGTAGCGCTCCAGGCGCAGCTGCTGGTAGATCGATTCCGCGATGTTGTTGTTGCCCCGCCAGTCCGTCGCCCGCTCCGCGTACGTGAACTGGTCCATGTAGTGGCCGCCGGTGCGTGCCGCGAGCTGCGCGGACTCCTCGTACATCTTCATCGGGTCGTCGACGAAGTGGCAGGTGCCGCCGTGGAATTCGATGAGGCGGCACTTCTCGGGGCTGGTCGTGCGCGGCATGACGGCGACGAACGGGACGCCGATCAGCTTGGCGAAGTACGCCTCGGAGACGGCGGTCGAGCCGGAGGACGCCTCGATGACCGGGCGGCCGGGCCGGATCCAGCCGTTGCACAGGGCGTAGAGGAACAGCGAGCGGGCCAAGCGGTGCTTGAGGGAACCCGTCGGGTGCGTCGACTCGTCCTTCAGGTACAGGTCGATGCCCCACTCCTGGGGGAGCGGGAAGCGCAGCAGGTGGGTGTCGGCGGACCGGTTGGCGTCGGCCTGGACCTTGCGCACGGCTTCATTCAGCCAAGCCCGGTAGTCCGCGTCGCTGCGGTCGACGTCGTCGGCCCCGGCGGTGGTGCTGGTCGTGCTCATGCGCCTTGCTCCTTCATCACTTCCATGACCCCCTGCCTTCGCAATGTACCTCCCTCACCTGCGCAAACAGTTCCTTTGGGTCTCCATGCGAATCGCTTTAGGGCGGCCCGCGGATGCCGGTGGGCGGCCCGCGGACGGCATACGGCCTGCGCGTGGCCCGTCGGCGGCTTTCGGACGGCCTGGGACGGCTTTCGGCCGGGTCCCGGACGCGCGGGGCAGAACATCGCGCCCGCTCGGTTGCACACCGGCGCACCGTGGGTGACCCTGGTGAGGCGTCACAGAGGGTGCAGCACCCGTAACACTCATGTCGGGGAGTCGCAGCCGTGATAAGTCATTCCCGCAGGCACTGCGTCGTCGAACTGCAGGCCTTGCCCGCGCGGATCGGCCAGATCCGCAGAATCGTTTCAGCACAACTGCGTCACTGGCAGCTCGACCCCCTCATCGACCGGGCCGCGCTCGGCGTGACGGAGCTGCTCAGCAACGTGCACCGGCACGCACAGCCGGACAAGGTCTGCCGGGTGGAGATCGAGTTCCGGCTCGGGCGGCTCACCGTCTCGGTGCACGACAGCGATCCCCGGCTGCCCGTGGTCCGCGAGTCCGCCGCCCTGGAGACCTGCGGACGCGGCCTCGCGCTCGTCGCGGCGATCAGCGAGGCCTGGGGCGCCCGGCACCAGCAGGACGGGCCGGGCAAGGTGGTGTGGTTCTCCATGCGGGCGGCGCCCGCCGCGGCGGCGCCGGCCCGTACCGTGCGGATCTCTGCCAAGGCCATACGGGAGCCCGCCCCGGCGGCGCTCTACGCCGTGGAGCCCGCAGCCGTGGTCACGGCCGTGCCGGTGTCGGCGCGGGCCGGCGCCAGGCCCGGGTAGCGCCGGGCCGGGGCCAGTGGGCGGCCGCCGCGTTCGGGGCGTACCGTTCGGGCCGGCCGCTTCCCGGGCCCGAACGGCGGGCCCGCCCCCCGGCTCCCGGCGCCGTCAGGCGGCCGCGCCCAGCGCCCCCAGCGGGTCGTCCAGCACCGGCTGCCAGGCCAGCTCCGCCGCGCCGACCAGGCTGTTGTGGTCCAGGGTGCACGGCAGGATCGGCACCCCGCCGCTGCGCCCCCACAGGCTCCGGTCGGCGACCACCGCGCGCAGCCGCTCCGGGTCCGCGTGGAGCAGCTCCCGGTGCAGACCGCCCAGGATGATCCGGTCCGGGTTCAGGATGTTCACCAGGCCCGCGAGCCCCAGCCCCAGCCGGTCGATGAGTTCCTCGGCGGCCGTCCGTACGGCCGGATCCGCCGGCTCCGTGTGCAGCAGCTCCCGCGCCTGCTGGAGCAGCGACACCTCGGGGCCGGGCGTACGCCCCGCCGCCGTCAGGAAGGCCAGCGGGTCCGCCTCCACGTCCAGGCAGCCCCGGCTCCCGCAGTGACAGGCCCGGCCCTCCGGGTTCACGGTGAGGTGGCCGACCTCCAGGGCGAGCCCGGCACTGCCGCTGTGCAGGCGGCCGTCGAGCACCAGCGCCCCGCCGACTCCCCGGTGGCCGGTGGCCACGCAGAGCAGGTGCTGCGCGCTGCGGCCCGCGCCGTGCCGGTGCTCGGCGAGCGCGGCGAGGTTGACGTCGTTGCCGGTGAGGGCGGGGCCGTCGATCCCGGCCGCCTTCACCCGTTCGGCGAAGATGGCCCGGACCGGGGAGCCGGCCGGCCAGGCCAGGTGCAGGGGGTTCAGGGCGGTGCCCTCCGGCTCCGCGACCGCCGACGGGACGGCGAGGCCCGCGCCGACGCAGCGCCGCCCGGACTCCGCGAGCAGCGCGGCGCCCGCGTCGACGACCGCGCCGAGGACCTGCGCCGGGTCGGCTGAGACGGTGACCTTGCCGGGTGCGGTGGCCACGATCCGGCCGCCGAGGCCGACGAGCGCGGCCCGGAAGCCGTCCGGGTGGACCTGCGCGGCCAGCGCGACCGGGCCGTCCTCCGCCACGGAGAGCCGGTGCGAGGGGCGGCCCTGGGTCCCGCCGGCGCCACCGGGGCGGGAGTCGACGCGGATCAGGCCGAGCGCCTCCAGTTCGGCCGCCACGGCTCCGGCGGTGGCGCGGGTGACGCCCAGCTCGGCCGTCAGCACCGCCCGGGTCGGGGCCCGGCCGGTGTGTACGAGTTCCAGCGCGGGGCCCAGCGCGCCGCGGCCCCGCTCCAGCCTGGTCCGTGTCGCTGCCGCGGCCCGGTCCGCGGCGGAGGCCGCCGATGAGACCGTGGACTCCGTGGACGCGTCCCCCACCCGCCGCGGGGCCCCGTTGCCGTTCATGACAGCGATCCTCGCACGAGCGGGGAGGTGCCCGGCGCCGCTCACGGCAGGAGGCCGCCGACCCGCAGTGTGATGTTCAGCCGCCCCGTCAGGCCCAGCTCGGGCGGCGCGGTGCCGGGCAGCACCTTCGGCACCCCGTGGTAGGCCAGCCGGCTCGGCCCGCCGAACACGAAGAGATCACCGCTGCGCAGTTCGACGTCCCGGTACGGGCGGCCGCGCGAGGCGGTGCTGCCGAAGCGGAACAGGCAGGAGTCGCCGAGGCTGAGCGAGACGACGGGTGCCGGCGACTTCTCGTCGGAGTCCCGGTGCATGCCCATGCGGGAGTCGCCCTCGTAGAAGTTGACGAGGGCGATGTCGTACGCCTCGTCCGGTGGCCGGCCGTAGACGTCGGTGACGGCGCTCCGCCCCAGTTCGGCGAGCCAGGCGGGCATCGGCTTGACCGGCGCGCCGTCGCCGTCGACGGCGGTGCTCGCGTATCCGTACGGGTACCAGTGCAGCCCCAGGCACACCTGGCGGGCGGTCATCGTCCCGCCGCCGGGAGTGTGCACGGTGCGCAGGCCCGCCGGCGGTCGCGCCCACGCGCGGCAGGCGGCGAGCAGCTCGCGCTGCCGGAGCCGGTCGAGCCAGTCGGGCAGGTGCACCGCGCCGGGGGCGATCTCGGTCCGCTCGCGCGGGAAGAGTTCCCCTTCCATGTCCCCATTGTGGGGTGACCGCCGTCAGTGGTGACTGGCACACTCCCGTCCATGAAGATCATCGACTTTGTGGACACGCTGGCCCGCGAGGGCCGGCTGATGGCGGACGCGGCCGAACGGGCGGGCACGGACGCCCTGGTCCCCACTTGCCCCGGCTGGCGGGTCGCCGATCTGCTGTGGCACACGGGGGCGGTGCACCGCTGGGCAGCCGGGTACGTCGGGGGCGCGGTGACGGAGCCGGGCCCGTTCCCCGACGCGCCGGAGCTCGCGGGGCCGGAGCTGCTGGCGTGGTTCCGGGAGGGGCACGCGGCGCTGGTGCGGACCCTGACGGGGGCTCCGGAGGACGTGGAGTGCTGGACGTTCCTGCCGACGGCGCCGTCACCGCTCGGGTTCTGGGCCCGCCGGCAGGCGCACGAGACGACGGTCCACCGGTTCGACGCGCAGGCGGCGCTGGGCGTCCCGTTCTCGGCGGTGCCGCCGGAGTTCGCCGAGGATGGGGTGGACGAGCTGCTGACCGGCTTCCACGCGCGTTCCCGCAGCCGGGTGCGCAGCGAGGAGCCCCGCGTCGTACGGATCCGGGCGACCGACACGGGCGCGGTGTGGACGGTGCACCTGTCGCAGGAACCGCCGCGCACGGTGCGGGGCGACACGGACGCCCCGGCGGACCTCGACCTGACGGGCGAGGCGGCCTGGCTGTATGCCGCCCTCTGGAACCGCCTGCCGCTGACCGTCGCCGACGCCGCCGACGTCCACCCGCTCGCACGGCTGTGGACGGAAACGTCCCTCGTCTGACCCACCACCCGCCCCACGGGCCCGGACCGCGCCACCGGTGCCGGGCCGTCTCTTCCGGTACGTGCCGAAGGGCTCCGCCTTCGGCACGTACCGCACGGCGTGTGAAACTCCTGCCACAACTGCTCAGTGCCTACGGGTTGGAGAGCACAGTGACGGGGCGCACATGAGCGGGACTGGAAACGCTGCCGAAGCCGGGCCCGGAGCCAGGGCCGGGGACCGGGTGGGTGGCGGAGCCGGCATCGTCAACGGTCCTGTACTCAGGGCCGGGGCCGACGATCGAGCAGGTGGAGGCGGACTTCCAGGCCGTGACCGGCGCAGCCGGGCCGGGGCCGGCGGCCCCGCCCCGATCGTTCGTCGTGCCCGGTTGCCCGGCACCCTGGGAATCGTACGAGACCGTTGGCGACGCCGGATCGGCCGCGCTCCTGAACGGGCTGAACGGCCGTGAACGGCAGCTCGAGGAGCGCCGGAAGAGGACCCCCGATGTCGCGTTCTCGCTGACCAAGGGCACGTGGCAGCTCGCAGTGGTGTACGAGAGGACGCCCGGCGCGCGCGGGCACCTCACGCTCCTGGCCACGAACGGCTCACCCGCCTGCGAGGAGGCATTCGGGCAGGCACAGACCGCCGGCACCCGGTCAGCCCAGAACCGTACCTCCTGAACCGTCACTGACCGATCGTGGCGGCGAAGCCGGTCTGGGCGGAGTAGGGCCAGGCCGGTCGGGTGTTCCACGGGTTGGGCATGGTGGCGCTGGTCGCGTAGGCGTAGCCCGCGCCGCGGTCGAAGGCGGTGCGGAGCGTGGAGCGCATCGCGGAGGCGTCCGGGACGTCGTGGACGAGGTGCCAGAACGCCGTTCCGCTCGGGTCGAGTTCGTTGCCGGGCCGGTAGCCGCCGGACTCGTTGAACACGTTGCCGCCCGGCCAGCCGCCGGAGGCGTAGGCGGCGTAGGTGTCCTCGAAGGTGACGAAGACGTCGGCCGTACGGTGGCCGGGTGACAGGTAGCAGTCGGCTATGGCGGTGCCGGGGTTGTTCACGACCAGGCCGGCCACGGCCGGGTCGACGGCGTGCATGGTGTCCTCGACGTAGCGGCGCAGCTCCTCGTACCGGTCGCGGGTGGCGTTCGCCGGGCCGCAGTCCCGGCTGACGACATCGAAGAAGATGCCGTCGACGTGCAGCCGGCCGTCGGTCGTCCGCAGGTAGTTGTCGACGGACGCCCTGACGGCGGCCGGGTCGCGGTCGCCGTGGTCGGTGTGGACGTAGCCGAGTACCTTGGTCCGCTCTCCGGTCGCCGTGGTGGCGCCGCGCAGGGCGTCCGCGCGGGCTTGCCAGCGGGAGGTGAACGGGGAGTCGCCGTTGCCCGGGTTGAGGACGGCCACCGAGACCGCCGGGCCGGTGGCGGTCAACTCCGCCAGCACCGGGTCGTCCGCCCACACGTAGGCGGGGACCGCGACCTCCAGGCCCCGGACGCCGGGGGCCCGGGGGACGGGCGGCGTGCCGGGCGCGGGGGCGGACGGGGCCGCAGCCGCTCCGGTACCCGCCGACGCCCTGCAGGCCGGCGCGGGGGCGGCCAGTAAGAGGACGGTCACAACGGCGTACAGCGCCTTCGCGGCGCGGGCGCGGGTCATGGCGGTTCCTCCGGGGGCGGTGGGGTGACCCGGGGAACAGTAGACGCGCGGCGGTACGCAAGGAGCCGAACTCCCACGCATTCATACGACGAACAGCAGAGCGACGAATCGTTTCCACCGGCCCGTCCGCCCATCGGCTGCGGCGGGTGGGCGGCGGTGCCGCCCGCACCGCTCACTCAGCGAACAGCCCGACGTCGTACCCCAGCCGGTCCGCCGCGTGCGCGAAGAAGGCGGCGCGGTCCTGGACGACCCGGTTGAACTGGCCGAACAACTCGAAGGACACCAGGCCGATGAGCTGCGCCCAGGCCGCGACGAGGGCCACGGTCACCTCGGGAGGCAGGTCCGGGGCGAAGTCGGCGGTCATCCGCCGGGCTTCGGGGCGCAGGGTCGCGGGCAGCGGGGGCAGCGCCAGGCCGCGGCCCGAGTGGGCGGCGCGGACGATGCCGATGAAGGTGTTGCCGACGCGGGAGGCGGGGCCGATGGTGTCGAGGGGGGCACTGTAGCCGGGCACCGGGGACCCGTAGATCAGGGCGAACTCGTGCGGGTGCGCCAGCGCCCAGGCGCGGACCGCCTCGCAGGCGGAGTTCCAGCGGGCGCGGGGGGCGGCTCCGGCGGCCGCGCCGTCGGCGGCGGCCCCTTCGGCGGCGGCCCCGACGCTGTCGTACGCGTCGATGATCAGCGCGGTGAGGAGCTCGTCCCGGCTGGCGAAGTAGCGGTAGAGGGCGGAGGAGACCATGCCCAGCTCACGGGCGACGGCGCGCAGCGAGAGCTTGGCGGCGCCCTCGGCCGCGAGCTGGCGGCGCGCCTCGTCCTTGATGGCGGTGGTGACCTCGATGCGGGCCCGTTCGCGGGCCCCTCGCACGGTGCTCATGCAGGTGAGTGTGTCACGGGTGGGAGCAGTGCTCAAGAAGGCGAGCGTTGATCCGAGAACAGACCATCGCTCCGTTTCAAGAGCGCTGCTCTTGCTTCGGCGCGGCGCTCCGTGCACACTGGCCTTAAGCGAGAGCACTGCTCTCCCCACCCGCCCGGAGGCCGTCATGACCGCGTCCGCACCCCAGCCCTACTACGCCGGGCGCAGCCGGCTCGGCAACCGCGTCAACGCCCTCTTCGGCAGGCTCGCCCGGCTGGGCATCAGCCTGGCCGGCAGTGCCGAACTGTCCGTACGCGGCCGCAGTTCGGGCCGGATGCAACGGATCCCCGTCAATCCGCACACCTTCGAGGGCTCCCAGTACCTGGTCTCCGTCCGCGGCCACTCTCACTGGGTCGCCAACATCCGTGCCGCCGGCGGCGGCGAGCTGCGCGTGGGCCGCAAAGTGCGCACCTTCACCGTCACCGAGATCACCGACCCCGCGGAGCAGGCCGCGGTGCTGCGCCCGTACCTGGAGCGCTGGGGGTGGCAGGTGAACCAGTTCTTCCGGGGCGTCACCGCGAAGTCCTCCGACGCCGAGCTGCGCGCCGTCGCCCCGGACCACCCCGTCTTCCGCCTGGACGTGTCGCGCTGACGGGCACCGCCCGGGAAGGCGCCCGCGGGGCTCCGCCGGGAGAAGCCCCGCGCCGGACGGGCGGAAGCCGCCTTCGACCGTGCGGGCGATCCGGGGCACTCACACGGCCCGACGGTCCGCGCCGGGCCGCCGCCATGACGGCCCGTCATGCTCTCGTGGGCGTTCGTCAGTCTGCCGCCGCCGGCCACCGCCGGGAGGTGCCCCGACCCCGCCCGGTCGAGAAGGAGAGCCCCGTGCCCCGAAAGCCCCGCCTGCCGCGCATCGCCGGTCCGAGCGCCCTGAGTGCCGGTGTCGGCGCCGCGGCTGCGGCCCTCGCCCTGCTCGCGACCGCGCCGCACGCGGTCGCCGCGCCTCCCCCGGCGCCCCCGCGTCCGGCCACGGTGTCCGCGCCGTCCGCCCTGACCGTCGCCGACCCCCACATCGTGGCGCACTTCCGCTTCGCCGAGGGCCGGACCCCGGAGAACATCGCGCTGGAGCCCGACGGCTCCGCGAACCTGACCTTCGCGTTCGCCCGCCAGGTCGCCCGCGTGGGCAAGGGGGGCGGCACCCGCGTCCTCGCCACCCTGCCCGACGAGCCGCACCCGGCCACACCGCTGTTCGGCGCCGCGGTCACGACCGGCATCGTGCGCACCCGCGACGGGGCGCTCTACGTCGGCTACGACACCGGCACGGCCGCGCTCACCGGTATCTGGCGGATCACCCCCGACGGGTCGGTCAGCCGCTTCGCCGCCCTGCCGCCGGACGCGCTGATCAACGGCCTCGCCCTCGACCAGCGCCACGGGTTCCTCTACGCGGCCGACTCGGCCCTGGGTAAGGTCTGGCGGGTCTCCCTGGCCGACCGGTCGGTGCGGACCTGGGCCAGCGGTCCCCAGCTGCGCCCCAACGGCTTCCTCGGCGCCAACGGCATCAAGGTGCGCGACGAAGCGGTGTGGGTGTCGAACTACGACCGCGGCACGCTCCTGCGCATCCCGGTCCGCGCGGACGGGTCCCCGGGCCCGATCGCGACCAGGGCGACCGGGCTGACGGGCGTCGACGACTTCGCCTTCGCCGGCCACGACGGCACGGTCCTCGCCGCCCTGAACCCGAGCAGCGAGCTGGCCCTGGTGCGGCCCGACGGCACGCACGACATCGTGCTGACCGCGCGGGACGGGCTGTCTAACCCGACCTCGGTGGCGATCCGCCACCACCGGGTCTTCGTGCCCAGCGCCGCCTACACCACGCAGCACGACCCGAACCTCCAGGTCGCCCGCCTCAGGGGGCACGGCGCCAACGGCCACGAGCTCCGCGACCCACGGTAGGCGGGCTGCCGCCCGCGCCCCGTGCGGGCCGGGCGGCGCGCCCCGCCTCAGCCCTGACGGCGGCGCGCCTGGCGACCGTCCAGTACGTGCAGGGCCTTGCGGGCGAGCGGGTACGCGCGTACCAACTCGGCCAGCGTGGTGGACCCGCGGGTGATCCGGGCGAAGGCCAGCCAGGCCGGACGCAGGCCGGTGATCGCCGCGTGCAGCAGGCCCGGCTTCGCCTCGAAGAGCGTCAGCATCCGCTTGCCGACACCCATCTCCACGCCCAGCCCGGCCTTGACCGCGAAGGCGTAGTTCAGCGCCTGGCGACGGGCGTCCACCGCGTCCTGGGCCTCGGAGATCTTCACGGCCCACTCGCCCGCGAGCCGCCCCGAGCGCAGTGCGAAGGAGATGCCCTCGCGCGTCCACGGCTCCAGCAGCCCGGCCGCGTCACCCGCCACCAGCACCCGGCCGCGCGAGAGCGGCGAATCGGGCGTGCGGCAGCGGGTGAGGTGCCCCGAGGAAACGGCGGGCTCGAAGCCCGCCAGGCCGAGGCGGGCGATGAAGTCGTCCAGGTAGCGCTTGGTGGCGGCGCCCTCGCCCTTCGCCGAGATGACGCCGACCGTGAGGGTGTCGCCCTTGGGGAACACCCAGCCGTAACTGCCGGGCAGCGGGCCCCAGTCGATGAGCACCCGCCCCTTCCAGTCCTCGGCGACGGTCTCCGGGACCGGGATCTCCGCCTCCAGACCGAGGTCGACCTGGTCCAGCTCGACGCCGACGTGGGCGCCGATCCGGCTGGCGCTGCCGTCGGCGCCGACCACCGCCCGGCCCAGCACCGTCTCGCCGTCCGCGAGGACCACGGCCACCGTGCGCCGGTCGGGCACCGCCGCGCCGTGCTGCTCGACTCGGCTCACGGCCGTTCCCGTGCGGACGGTCGCACCGGCCTTCTCCGCCTCCGCGACCAGTGCCGCGTCGAACTCGGCCCGGTTGACCATCCCGAACAGCATGCCGCGCGAGCGCCGGGTCCGGGTCAGCCGCCCGTTCATCGAGAAGGTGACCGCGTTGATCCGGTCCTTGAAGGGCAACACGAAGCCCGGCGGCAGGGCGTCGCGCGAGGGGCCGATGATGCCGCCGCCGCAGGTCTTGTACCGGGGCAGTTCGGCCTTCTCCAGCAGCAGGACCCGCCGCCCGGCGGCCGCCGCCGCGTGGGCCGCCGAGGCCCCGGCCGGTCCGGCCCCGACCACGACCACGTCCCACACCTCACCGGTCGGCCCGGCGTTCTCCTCTTCGGCCCGCCCGGCGGCGTTCTGCTCCGCGCTCGTGCCCTGTACGTCGTCGTCGCTGCTCACGATGTGCTGCTGCTCCTGATCAGGCTGTTCCTCGGATGCCGGGGAAATCCTACGGCGAGAGATCGTCTCGGCTCGCTGTGCGAGGATCGATGCTGTCTTTCGCCGTACCCGCCCTACGCGCACCACGCGGATGCGGGAGGCGTACACGTACATCAACGTCGCACCCAAGAGGAGCGTGCCCATGTCGCCGATTCCGGTCGCCGAGACCATCGCCTCGCTGATGCCCCGTGCCCGCCAGGAGCTGGCCGAGCTGGTGGCCTTCCGGTCGGTGGCGGACTTCTCGCAGTTTCCCAGGAGCGAGAGCGAGGCCGCCGCGAACTGGGTGGCGGACGCCCTGCGCACCGAGGGCTTCCAGGACGTGGCCCTGCTCGACACCCCCGACGGCACGCAGTCGGTGTACGGCTTCCTGCCCGGCCCCGAGGGCGCGCCGACCGTCCTGCTCTACGCCCACTACGACGTGCAGCCGCCGCTGGACGACGCCGCCTGGATCTCCCCCGCCTTCGAGCTGACCGAGCGGGACGGCCGCTGGTACGGGCGCGGCGCCGCCGACTGCAAGGGCGGCTTCATCATGCACCTGCTGGCGCTGCGGGCGCTCAAGGCCGACGGCGGGGTGCCGGTCGGCGTGAAGGTGATCGTCGAGGGCTCGGAGGAGCAGGGCACCGGCGGCCTCCAGCGGTACGCCGAGGCGCACCCGGAGCTGCTGGCCGCCGACACCATCGTCATCGGCGACGCGGGCAACTTCCGGCTGGGACTGCCGACGGTGACGGCCACGCTGCGCGGCATGACGCTCGTCAAGGTCAAGATCGACACCTTGGCCGGGAACCTGCACTCCGGCATGTTCGGCGGTGTCGCACCCGACGCGCTGGCCGCGCTGATCCGCGTACTGGACTCGCTGCGGGCGGCGGACGGTTCCACGACGGTGGACGGGCTGGCCTCGGACGCGGTGTGGGAGGGCCTGCAGTACCCGGAGGAGGACTTCCGCGCCGACGCGAAGGTCCTGGACGGCGTGGGACTCATCGGTGAGGGCACGATCGCCGACCGGCTGTGGGCCCGCCCGGCCGTCACCGTCCTCGGCATCGACTGCCCGCCGGTGGTCGGCGCGACGCCCTCGGTGCACGCCAGCGCCGGTGCGCTGATCAGCCTGCGCGTGCCGCCGGGCGTGGACACGGCGGAGGCCATCAAGCTGCTGGAGGCGCACCTGGCGGCGCACACCCCGTGGCAGGCCCGGCTGGAGCTGGAGGTCGTCGGCCAGGGGCAGCCGTTCCAGGCTGACACGGACAGCCCCGCGTACGCGTCGATGGCGGCGGCCATGCAGGTCGCCTACCCGGGCCAGGAGATGCAGGTCAGCGGCATGGGCGGGTCGATCCCGCTGTGCAACACGCTGACGTCGCTGTACCCGGAGGCGGAGATGCTGCTGATCGGTCTGAGCGAGCCGGAGGCACAGATCCACGCGGTGAACGAGAGCGTCTCCCCGCAGGAACTGGAGCGGCTGGCGGTCGCGGAGGCCCTGTTCCTCGTGAACTACGCCCGGTCCAAGCGCGCCTGAGCCACGGCGGGCCCGATCCGCTGCGGCCCCGCAGTGGATCGGTCTACGCCCCGCGTGAACTCCGCTCCCGGTGAACCGCGCACCGAAGGCGGAGCCTGCACGCATACGTTGGACGCATGACCGAACTCGAACTGGTGGAGGTCGTACCCCACCGCCTGCACATGCTGCGCTTTCCCATCGGCCAGGCGTACCTGTGGCGCGACGGCGCGGCGCTGACGCTGATCGACTCCGGGCCCGCGGGGGCCGCGGATGCGATCGAGGGGGCGATCCGTTCGCTCGGGCTGCTCCCGGAGCGGCTGGAGCGGATCGTGCTGACCCACTGCCACCGCGACCACGTGGGCGCGGCGGGCGAACTCGCCGACCGGTGGGGCGCGCGGATCGTGGCGCACCGGCTCGACGCCCCCGTGGTCCGGGGCGAGGAGCCGGTGCCGGAGCCGGTGCTGCTGGACTGGGAAGTCCCGCTGTACGAGCACGGCCTGACCGTCCCGGAGGCCCCGCCGACCCGGGTGGACCAGGAGGTCGAGGACGGGGAGCGGCTGCCGTTCGGGGACGGCGCGGTGATCGTGCACGCGCCCGGACACACGCCGGGCAGCGTCGCCGTGCACCTGCCGGAGCACGGCGTGCTGTTCACCGGGGACTGCGTCGCGGGAGTCGGCCAGGTCATGCCGGGCGTGTTCAACGTCGACCGCGTCCAGGCCGTCGCCTCCTTCCGCCGCCTGGCCGGTCTGGCGCCGTCGGTGGCCTGCTTCGGCCACGGCGACCCCCTGACCACCGCCGCGGCCGACACCCTGCGGGCCGCCGCCACGGCCGCCGCCACCGCCTGACCGTGCCCGGCGGGACCCGGCGGGGCCGCGCGCCCGCCGGATCCGCCGGGGCGATGGGCCCGGCAGGACTATGGGCCCGGCAGGACTACGGGACCCAGGACCCGGCGGCATACAGGACGGGCCGGCCTACGGGACCGGGCGGCCCGCCTCCAGGTACAGGGGACGGCCGCGTTCGCGGGCCCGCAGGGCCCAACGGAGGCGCTCGAAGCGGACCGGCGGCAGCATGCCGGCGGCCTCCGTCTCCGTCGCGAACCGCCACTCCCGCAGCTCCGGCCCCGGCAACCGCAGCCCGGCGATCTCCCGCTCCCCCAGCCGCCCCCCGTCGAACAGCAGCCGCAGCCCCCCGTACGCCGGGGACACCGGCGGTTCCCAGTCGACCACCAGCAGCTCGGGCGACCGCTCCAGCGCCAGGCCCAGCTCCTCCGCGACCTCCCGCACCCCCGCGCACGCCGGCGCCTCGCCCGGCTCCACGACGCCGCCCGGGAACTCCCACCCGGGCTTGTACGTCGGATCGACGAGGAGCACCCGGCCCGCCTCGTCGAAGAGCAGCACCCCCGAAGCGACCGTCTCCCGCGTCGGCTCGGGCGTCTGGACGATCTCGCACACCGGCGCCGACCCCGTCCGCACCGCTTCCGCGATCCGCTCCGCGGTCTCCCGCACCGTCAGCCGCCCGTTGTCGATGACATGGGCGTCGGCCGTCAGCCAGCCCAGCGCCTGCCGGTACGCGGGGATGTGGTCGTACGCCCACCGCCTGGCCAGGAGGTCTGCCTCCTGGGCCTCCCCCGGTTCCTCCCGCGTGGCGATACGTTCGCGCAGAATCGTTTCCCCGGGAGCCAGCAGCACATGCCGCACCGGTATCCGCCGCGCCGCGAGGCCGCCGAAGATCTCGTCGCGGTACTCCTGGCGCAGCAGCGTCATCGGCACGACCAGCACCCCGCCCAGCTCCGCCAGCATCGCCGCCGCCGTCTCCACGACGAGCCGCCGCCAACTCGGCAGGTCCTGGTAGTCGTCGACCTCCGCGAGCCGCTTGCGCGGCAGCAGCACCCGGAGCGCGTCACCGATGAACTCCGGGTCGAACACGGTGCTGTCCGGCAGGAGTCCGGTCAGTTCGCGGGCCGTGCTGGTCTTCCCGGCACCGGACGTGCCGTTGATCCAGACAATCACGTCTACCCCTCTCCGATGGCTCGCCTCGAAGCCCCCAGTGGCTTGCCCGCCTCACCCTGCCACGGAAACCCGCTCCCCGGCGGAGTGCTTATCCTCAAGGTCAGAGCCTGCCCCGGGCCCCCGCCCGGGCTCCGCCCGACCGCTTCGCCGGAGGTCCCGTGCCCCACACCCGCCGCCCGTCCGTACCCCGTTACGGGAACCGGCCGACCATGAAGGACGTGGCCGCCCAGGCGGGCGTCGGCCTCAAGACGGTCTCGCGGGTGGTCAACGGCGAGCCGGGGGTCACGCCCGACACCGAGCGGCGCGTCCAAGAGGCCATCGAGACCCTGGGGTTCCGCCGCAACGACAGCGCCCGCGTGCTGCGCAAGGGCCGGACCGCCACCGTGGGCCTCGTCCTGGAGGACCTCGCCGATCCCTTCTACGGGCCGCTGAACCGGGCCGTGGAGGAAGTCGCCCGCGCCCACGGCGCCCTGCTCATCAACGGCTCCAGCGCCGAAGATCCCGACCGGGAGCGGGAGTTGGCCCTCGCCCTGTGCGCCCGCCGGGTGGACGGGCTGATCGTGATCCCGGCCGGGGACGACCACCGCTACCTGGAGCCGGAGATCCGGGCGGGCGTGGCCACGGTGTTCGTGGACCGGCCCGCGGGCCGGATCGACGCGGACGTGGTCCTGTCGGACAACTTCGGCGGCGCCCGGGACGGCGTCGCGCACCTGATAGCCGCGGGCCACCGCCGGATCGGTTTCATCGGCGACCACCCGCGCATCCACACGGCGACGGAGCGCCTGCGGGGCTACCGCGCGGCGATGGCGGCCGCCGGCCTGCCGGTGGACGAGTCCTGGGTGGCTCTGGGCCCGACCGCCCCGGACGCGGTCACGGCCGCCGCCCGCCGGATGCTGAGGGCCCCGGAGCCGGTCACCGCCCTGTTCGCGGGCAACAACCGGGTGACGGTCACGGCGGTACGCGTCCTGTACGCCGAACAGCGCCCCGTGGCCCTGGTCGGCTTCGACGACTTCGAGCTGGCCGACCTGCTGCGCCCCGGCGTGACGGTGGTCGCCCAGGACGCGGCGGCCCTGGGGCGGGTCGCCACCGACCGGCTCTTCCAGCGTCTGGCGGGCGCCGGTCTCCCCCCGGCCCGCATCGAGCTCCCCACCCGCCTCGTCCCGCGCGGCTCGGGCGAACTCCCCCCGGCGCCGGCCTGAAACCCGCGCGGGGTTCCAGGCCGGCACCTGCACTCAGGCGTTCGCCTTCAGCGTCGCCGAGCGGCGCGGGATGGCGAAGGCGTCCAGCTCGGCGCGGGTGAGGCCGGTCAGGACCGTGACCTCTTCGGTGCCGACGGCCCCGCAGTCGAGGCCGCGGACCAGGTAGCCGGCCAGCGCCTTGGCGGTGGCGGGCTCGTCCATCACGTCGCCCTCGATCTTGGCCACGTACGCCTTCAAACGCGCGGCCGCCGCTTCGAGGCCCTCCCGGTAGAAGGTGTAGACGGCCGCGTAACGGGTCGGCAGGTGGCCCGGGTGCATGTCCCAGCCCTGGTAGTAGGCCCGGGCGAGCGCGCGCCGGGTGAGTCCGTAGTGCAGCTTCCAGGCTTCGTGGACGTGCTCGGTGGTACCGATCGGCAGGACGTTCGTCGAGCCGTCGGAGACGCGTACGCCGGTTCCCGCGGCCGCGACCTGCATGATCGCCTTGGCGTGGTCGGCGGCGGGGTGGTCGCTCGACTGGTACGCGGCGGAGACGCCGACGCAGGCGCTGTAGTCGAAGGTGCCGTAGTGCAGGCCGGTGGCGCGGCCCTTGGCGGCCTCGATCATGCGGGCCACGGTGGCGGTGCCGTCGGCGGCGAGGATCGACTGGCTGGTCTCGATCTGGATCTCGAAGCCGATCCGGCCCGGGCGCAGGCCCCGGGCGGTCTCGAAGGCCTCCAGCAGCTCGACGAAGGCGCTGACCTGCTCGGCGTAGGTGACCTTGGGAAGGGTGAGGACGAGGCCCTCGGGCAGGTCGCCGTGTTCCAGGAGCCCGGAGAGGAAGACGTCCGTGGTGCGGATGCCGCGGTCGCGCACGTTGGACTCCATGCACTTCATGCGGATGCCCATGTACGGGGCGTTGGTGCCGTTGGCGAAGGCTTCCGAGACGAGGCGGGCGGCGCGGGCGGCGGCCTGGTCCTCTTCCTCGTCGGAGCGGACGCCGAAGCCGTCCTCGAAGTCGACGCGCAGGTCCTCGATGGGCTCGGAGGCGAGCTTGGCGCGTACGCGCTCGTAGACGGGCCCGGCCAGCTCCTCGGAGATGCCCAGCACCTTGGCGAAGGTGGCGGCGTCCGGGGCGTGCTCGTCGAGGGCCGCGAGGGCCTGGTCGCCCCAGGAGCGGATGGTGCCGGCGGCGAAGACGTCACCGGGCACGTAGACGGTGTGGATGGGCTGACGGGTCCCGGGGTCGCCCGGGTAGTGCCGCGCGAGTTCCGCGTCCACCGGGGCGAGGGAGGCGCTGATGCCCTCGCTGACCGCGCCTGCGAGGCTCGTCGCCACCTTCTCCTGCTGACCCATCGTGCACTCTCCTCTTTTCCGCTTCACGGAAGCTTAGATCCGCATAGCAGAATTTAGCCACGGGGTTCCGCTCCGTCAATGGTCCCTCCGTCGCTCGGGGCGAACGACTCGGGGCCGTGTGGTGAGAAACACCACACGGCCCCGAGTACGTACGACGGAGAGGAGAAGCGCAGGTCAGCCCTTGCGGGCCTTGATCGCCTCGGTCAGCTGCGGGACGACCGTGAAGAGGTCGCCGACCACGCCGTAGTCGACCAGGTCGAAGATCGGGGCCTCGGCGTCCTTGTTGATGGCCACGATGGTCTTCGAGGTCTGCATGCCGGCCCGGTGCTGGATCGCGCCGGAGATGCCGGAGGCGATGTACAGCTGCGGGGAGACCGACTTTCCGGTCTGGCCGACCTGGTTGGTGTGCGGGTACCAGCCGGCGTCGACGGCGGCGCGCGAGGCGCCGACCGCCGCGCCGAGGGAGTCCGCGAGGTCCTCGATGAGGTGGAAGTTCTCGGCGCCGTTGACTCCGCGGCCACCCGAGACCACGATCGCGGCCTCGGTCAGCTCCGGGCGGCCGGTGGACTCGCGCGGGGTGCGGGAGACGACCTTGGTGCCGGTGGCCAGGGCGCCGAAGGTGACGGCGAGCGCCTCGACGGCGCCGGCGGCCGGGGCGGCCTCGACCGGAGCCGAGTTCGGCTTGACGGTGATGACCGGGGTGCCCTTGGAGACGCGGGACTTGGTGGTGAAGGACGCGGCGAACGCGGACTGCGTGGCGACCGGGCCCTCGTCACCCGCCTCCAGGTCGATGGCGTCGGTGATGATGCCGGAGCCGATGCGGACCGCGAGGCGGGCCGCGATCTCCTTGCCCTCGGCGGAGGACGGGACGAGCACGGCGGCCAGGGAACCCGCGGTGGACGCGGCGTCGTACGCGGCCTGGAGCGCGTCCACCTTCGGTACGACGAGGTACTCGGTGAACTCGGGGGCGTCGGCGGTCAGGACCTTGACCGCACCGTGCTCGGCGAGCACCGCGGCGGTGTCGTCCGCACCGCCGCCGAGGGCGACGGCGACGGGCTCGCCGATGCGGCGGGCCAGGGTGAGCAGTTCGAGGGTGGGCTTGCGGACGGCGCCGTCCACGTGGTCGACGTAGACGAGGACTTCAGCCATGGGAGTGCTCCTGCGAATGCGAAGTAGTCAGGGGGCGATCGAGAGGGTGTCGGCTGAAGCTCTTAGATGAACTTCTGGCCCGCCAGGAACTCGGCCAGCTGCTTGCCGCCCTCGCCCTCGTCCTTGACGATCGTGCCGGCGGTACGGGCCGGGCGCTGCGCGGCGGAGTCGACCGTGGTCCAGGAACCCTCCAGGCCGACCTCCTCGGCGTCGAGCTCCAGCTCCTCCAGGTCCCAGGACTCCACCGGCTTCTTCTTGGCCGCCATGATGCCCTTGAAGGACGGGTAGCGGGCCTCGCCCGACTGGTCGGTCACCGAGACGAGCGCCGGCAGGGAGGCCTGGAGCTGCTCGCTGGCGGTGTCGCCGTCGCGGCGGCCGGTCACGGCGCCGTCCTCGACCTTGACCTCGGAGAGCAGGGTGACCTGCGGGACGCCCAGGCGCTCGGCCAGGATCGCGGGGAGCACGCCCATGGTGCCGTCGGTGGAGGCCATGCCGGTGATGACCAGGTCGTAGCCGGCCTTCTCGATGGCCTTGGCGAGCACGAGCGAGGTGCCCATGACGTCGGAGCCGTGCAGGTCGTCGTCCTCGACGTGGATGGCCTTGTCGGCGCCCATGGAGAGCGCCTTGCGCAGCGCGTCCTTGGCGTCCTCGGGACCGACGGTCAGGACGGTGATCTCCGCGTCGTCCGCCTCGTCGGCGATCTGGAGCGCCTGCTCGACCGCGTACTCGTCGAGTTCCGACAGCAGACCGTCGACGTCGTCGCGGTCGACGGTCAGGTCATCGGCGAAGTGCCGGTCGCCGGTGGCGTCGGGTACGTACTTCACACAGACAACGATCCTCAGGCTCACGCCGACTCTCCTACCGCATCGTCTTTTTCTGGTACCGCCTTGTGCAGGCAGCATAGGCGCCTTGCCGGGCGGATCCCGATCGGGGCGGCCCGCGCCCCGAAGGGAATGTTACTCGTCAGTACACAGTGGGTCTTCCCCGGTTGCAAGGCCGTCGAACTGTGATCTGGCCAACGCCACCCGAACCCGCCCCAGCAGGGACGATTCAGTCCCGCAGCGCGTTGAAGCGGCCCTGGTGGTAGAGGAGGGGACGGCCCTCGCCGCCGCCGTGGCCCGCGGGGTCCCCCGCCACCACCTCGGCGATGATCACCCGGTGTGCGCCGGCAGGCACCCGCGCCGCCACCCGGCACACCAGCCACGCCAGTACTCCGGACAGGACCGGCACCCCCTGCGGGCCGTCGGTCCAGTCGGTGTCCGGCCCGAAGCGGTCGGCGCCGCTGCGCGCGAAGAGTCCGGCCAGGTCCCGCTGGTGCTCGGCGAGTATGTGCACGCCGAGGTGCTCGGAGTCGCGTATCGCGGGCCAGCTGGAGGAGCCGGTGCCGATCGTGAAGGACAGCAGCGGCGGGTCGGCGGAGACGGAGTTGAGCGAGGTCGCGGTGAACCCCACCGGGGCACCGCCGCTCGTTGTGGCGGTGATGACCGCGACTCCTGCGGCGTGCTGCCGGAAGACGGAGCGCAGGAGGTCGGGGGATCCGGCCGTGCCGGTGCCGAAACGGGGGGACGGTGCCGTCTGGGCCGTCATGAGGGGGCTTCCTTCTGCCGCGCCGGGCGCGGGCACTTTCGGGGATCGGGGGTCGGGGGCGTTCAGTGATCCCAACAGCGCGCGCTCGCGTAGCGGACCAGGTCCACGTGGACCCGTCCGTAAAGCAGGAGTTCATACCTCATGCGGCCAGCCTCGCGATCTCTCGCGTACGCAGTCAAGCCGCACCGGCCAGATGTCGGGCGCGTCACGCCGGGTACGGGCGCGCGCCGGCGCGTACGGTCCCGGCCCCGCACCCCGCCCGTCATACGGCGGCGCCCAGGGCGGCGATCACGTCGGCCTTGCGCGGCATCCCGGCGGCCCGACGGACGACCAGCCCGGTCGCGTCCAGCACCAGCACGGTGGGGGTCTTCTCGATGCCCAGGGCGCGCACGAGTGCGAGGTTGCGCTCGGCGTCCACTTCCACGTGCGCGACACCGTCCACCATGGAGGCGACATCGGCCAGGATCCGCCGGGTCGCCCGGCAGGGCTGGCAGAACGCGCTGGAGAACTGCACCAGGGTGGCCCGCTCCCCCGGTTCCGCACCCAGTTCGGCCGCACCCAGCCGTACTCCGTCCCCGCGTCCGTTCACCCCGGCTCCCCTCGCTGTCCCGGCTCCTGCTCCGGTCGTACGCTGATCACGAGCGCCCCACCGGGGCACGGCATTCCCGGCGTGACGAGAATCTCCCCGGGCACACGCGTCTGGACTGGCTCATCGGCCGGTATGTGGGGCACCATCCCCATGGTCGCGTACCTACGCTTCCGTAACTTCCAGCCGGGAGCACCTCCCCAGGCAGAAAGCGGGGTCTCCCCACCATGGCTGAGCTCGTCTACCCTCCCGTCATCGGCGCCGCGCACACGCTCTTCCGCGCGCTGGACATCCGTATCGACATGAAGGGTACGGAGAACATCCCGCGCAAGGGCGGGGCGGTCCTCGTCTCCAACCACATCGGCTACCTCGACTTCATCTTCGCCGGTCTGGCCGCGCGCCCGCAGAAGCGGCTGGTGCGGTTCATGGCGAAGGAGTCGGTCTTCCGGCACAAGGTGTCCGGCCCGCTGATGCGCGCGATGAAGCACATCCCGGTGGACCGCGCGCAGGGCGAAACGGCGTACGAGCACGCGCTGGACTCGCTGCGCTCCGGCGAGATCATCGGGGTGTTCCCCGAGGCGACCATCTCCCAGTCCTTCACGCTCAAGAGCTTCAAGTCGGGTGCGGCCCGGATGGCGCAGGAGGCCGGCGTCCCGCTGATCCCCGTCGCCCTGTGGGGCACCCAGCGGCTGTGGACCAAGGGCCGCCCGAAGGACCTCAAGCGCAGCCACATCCCGGTGACGATGCGGGTGGGCGAGCCGCTGGAGGCGCCGGCCGACCAGTACGCCGGGGCCATCACCCGCCGCCTGCGCGAGCGGGTGCAGGAACTGCTGGACGCCGCGCAGCGGGCGTATCCGGCCAAGCCGAAGGGCCCGGAGGACGCCTGGTGGCTGCCGGCGCACCTGGGCGGCACCGCCCCGACCCCGGCCCAGGTCAAGGAAGCGGGCTAGGCCGCCGGAGGCCGTTGCTTCCGCCGTACCCCCGGCTCCCGTAGCGTCTGAGCCGTCGGCACGTGGCAGCACCTCGAGGGGGTTCACCGGTGCGGGGGTTCGGGCGGTACCTGGGGGCGGCGCTCGCGGCGCGGTTCGCCTCCGAGGGCATGGGGATGGCCGTGGTGCTGCTGGCCCTGGAGCGGACGGGGAGCGCCGCGCACGGGGCGTTCGTACTCACCGCCTGGCTGGCTCCGCACGTACTGGCCGCTCCGCTGGCCGGGGCGGCGGCGGCCCGGGCCCGCCGGCCGCGGCTGTTCTACGCGGGCGCGCTGGGCGGGTTCACGGCCGCCGTGGCGGCGCTGGCGCTGCTGCTGGGGCGGGCTCCGACCGGGGTGGTGCTGGCGGTCGCGCTGCTCGGCGGCACGTGCGGGCCGATGGTGACGGGCGGGCTGTCGAGCCTGGTCGCCGGGCTGGTCCCGGCGGGGCCCGCGCGGGACCGGGCGTACGGGTGGGACGCGTCGACCTACAACGCCGCCGCGGTCACCGCCCCGGCGGCCGTCAGCGTGGTGGCGGCAACGGGTTCGGCGGGGCCGGCGATGGGTCTGCTGGCGGCGTCCGGCGCGCTGGCCGCGGTCCTGGCGGCGAGCCTGCGCTACGAGGGCCGGGGCGCGGGCTCCCCGTCCGACGGGCCCCGGGCCGGGCTGGGCGCGGGGCTCACCGCCCTGTGGCGGGTGCGTCAGCTGCGGGCCGTCACCTCGGCGACGACCCTGGCCTTCGCCGGCGTCGGCGCCCTCACCACCACCGCGGTGCTGCTGGCCTCGGCCCTGGGCAGCCCGGACGCGGGCGGGGTGCTGATGACGGCCTTCGCGGTGGGCGCGCTCGCCGGCTCCCTGACGCTGGGCCGGGTCACGAGCGTGGCGCCGGGCCCGCTGGTCTGCGGGGCGCTGGCCGGGACCGCGGTGGCCCTGGCCGCGGCCGCGTTCACGCCTTCCGTGGGCTGGACGGCAGCCGCCTTCGCCGCGGCCGGGGTGTGCGACGGCCCACTGCTCACGGCCACCCTGCGGATCCGCTCGGAGTACGCCCCCGCCGCGGTGCGGACGCAGGTGTTCACCCTGGGCGCCGGGCTCAAGCTGACGGCCGCCTCGGCGGGCGCCGCCCTGGTCGGGCTGGCGGCCGGGGCGCCGCCCCGGACCCTGCTGCTGGGGATCGCCGGGCTACAGGCGGCCGCGGCCCTGGTGCAGATGTGGCTGACCCGGCCCGGGCCGGCCGCGGCGCTTACAGGGCCGTCGGCAGCCTCCGCCACAGCTCCGGCCGGTCCGCGGACTCCCGGAGCGCCGTGAGCGCGCCCGCGTGCGGGGCGGCGTACAGCGTCGGGTAGTCCACTTCGCCGAGTTCGGGGCGGACGGGGAAGGCGAGTTGCTCCCGGTCCAGGTCGAACCGGGCGTCCACTCCGGGCTTGTTGCCGCGTGCGTCCAGCCGGGCCCAGCGGTCCCCGCCGGGCAGCCGCAGGGCGACCAGCCCGTGGAGGACGGGCTGGGAGCCGTCGTCCTCGGTGAGGCGCTGGTAGCAGAGGGCGGCGGGGACGCCCTTGGCGCGCAGGAGGGCGACGAGGGCGTGGGACTTGGCGTGGCAGATGCCGTTGCGCGTGTCCAGCACGTCGGAGGCGCGCCAGCTGACGCGCATGTCCCCCGAGTCGCCGGAGTGCGGGACGGTGTCGCGCACGAACTCGAACGCCGCTTCGGCATAGGCGTACGGTTCGCCGCCGACGGCGGTCCACAGCGCGTCGGCGGTCTCGCGGACGAGCGGGTGCCCGTGGTCGATCGCCTCGTCGGCGGCCAGGTAGGCGGATACGTCGGAATGCTCCTGGATCAGTTCCATGATCCAGGAGCATACCTATGCGGTCAACCGCATGACTATCGAGTTACCGGGCGAGCTCTTCCTTCAGCGCCTGGAGGAAGCCGTCCACGTCCTCCTCCTGCGTGTCGAAACTGCACATCCAGCGGACATCGCCGGCGATCTCGTCCCAGAAGTAGAAGCGGTAACGCTGCTGCAGGCGCCGCGAGACCTCGTGCGGCAGCCGCGCGAACACCGCGTTCGCCTGCACCGGGTACAGGATCCGGACCCCGTCCGTCTCCCGGACGCCCGCCGCGAGCCGCTGCGCCATCGCGTTGGCGTGGCGGGCGTTGCGCAGCCACAGGTCCTTCGCGAGCAGCGCTTCCAACTGCACCGATACGAACCGCATCTTCGACGCCAGCTGCATCGACATCTTGCGGACGTGCTTCATCTGCCGCACGGCATCGGGATTCAGGACGACCACGGCCTCGCCGGCCATCATGCCGTTCTTGGTGCCGCCGTACGAGAGCACGTCCACGCCGGCCGCGTTCGTGAAGGCGCGCATGGGCACGTCGAGCGAGGCGGCGGCGTTGGCTATCCGGGCGCCGTCGAGGTGCACCTTCATGCCCAGGGAGTGCGCGTGGTCGCAGATCGCCCGGACTTCCTCGACGGTGTAGACCGTGCCGAGTTCGGTGTTCTGGGTGATCGAGACGACCTGCGGCATGGCCCGGTGCTCGTCTTCCCAGCCCCACGCCTGCCGGTCGATCAGCTCGGGGGTGAGCTTGCCGTCGGGAGTGGGGACCGTGAGGAGCTTGAGCCCGGCCATCCGCTCGGGCGCACCGCCCTCGTCCACGTTGATGTGCGCCGACTCGGCGCACACCACGGCGCCCCAGCGGTCGGTCATCGCCTGGAGGGCGGTGACGTTGGCGCCGGTGCCGTTGAAGACCGGGAAGGCCTGAGCGTACGGCCCGAAGTGGCTGCGGAAGATCTTCTGCAGGTGTTCGGTGTACTCGTCGTCGCCGTAGGAGACCTGGTGGCCGCCGTTGGCCAGCGCGACGGCCTCCAGGATCTCCGGATGCACCCCCGCGTAGTTGTCGCTGGCGAATCCGCGCACCGTCGGGTCGTGGTGGCGGCGCGCATCGGTCGTCCCGCTCGCGGTTCTCACGGTTGCGGAGTGAGCCACAGACGCTGTCCGTTCACATCGGAGGCGGGCTCGCCCCATACGCCGGCGATGGCCTCGGCCAGCTCCTTGACGTCCGTGAAGCCCGCGAACTTCGCATTGGGGCGCTCCGCGCGCATGGCGTCGTGCACCAATGCCTTGATGACCAGGATCGCAGCCGCGGCCTGCGGGCCGTCCTCGCCCCCCGCCTTGCGGAAGGAGTCGGCCATGGCCAGCGTCCAGGCCTCGGCGGCGGCCTTGCCCGCGTTGTAGGCGGCGTTGTTGGCGACCGGCTTGTGGGCGCCGGACTGGCTGACCAGGACGTAGCGGCCGCGGTCACTGCGGAGCAGGCCGTCGTGGAACGCGATCGAGGTGTGCTGAACGGTGCGGATCAGCAGCTTCTCCAGGAAGTCCCAGTCCGCCAGGTCCGTCTCGGTGAAGGAGGCGCTCCCGCGCCAGCCGCCGACGAGGTGGACCAGGCCGTCGACGCGGCCGAAGTCCTTCTCGATCCGCTCGGCCCAGGCCTTGGTGGCGGCCAGGTCGAGCAGGTCGACGGTGTCCCCGATGACGGTCGCGCCGCCATGGGCGTACCGGGCCGCGTCCACGGCTTCGGCGAGGCGCGCCGGGTCGGCGTCCGACGCGACGACGGTCGCGCCGGCCTCGGCCAGGCGGAGCAGGGCGGCGCGCCCGGCGGGGCCGCCGGCCCCGGCCACCGCCACCACGGCCCCCTGCAGCTTCGCGTTGTCGTTCCCCGAGCCGTTCATCCGTGCAGCCTCCTGAGGGCGAGTGGTCACGCGGCCACTCGCTGCGCGTCGTCAGCGTTCACAGCAGTGATGCCCTTCGTGGAGGCGATCACTCCCTTGAGCTTCTTGGCGAGCGCCTCGTAGAACATGCTCAGCGGAAACTCGTCCGGAAGCACGTCGTCCACGAGCTTGCGCGGCGGCAGCGTCAGGTCGAGGGCATCGGGGCCCTTGGCCCACTTGGAGCCCGGGTGCGGGGCCAGGTAGGTGGAGACGAGCTCGTACGCCTTGAACCAGTGGACGAGCTTCGGGCGGTCGATGCCGGCCCGGTAGAGGTCCTCGATCTCGGCGCAGAGCTGGTTGGTGACCTGCGGGGCACGCATCCAGTCGATCTTGAGGGTGTTGTCCGTCCAGCGCACGACGTCGTGCTTGTGCAGGTAGGCGAAGAGCAGCTGGCCGCCGAGGCCGTCGTAGTTCCGGTTGCGGTCACCGGAGACCGGGAAACGGAACATGCGGTCGAAGAGGACGGCGTACTGCACGTCACGGCCGTGCTCGTTGCCCTCGGACTCCAGCTTCACGGCCTCCTTGAAGGCGGTGAGGTCGCAGCGCAGTTCCTCCAGGCCGTACATCCAGAACGGCTGGCGCTGCTTGATCATGAAGGGGTCGAACGGCAGGTCGCCGTGGCTGTGGGTGCGGTCGTGGACCATGTCCCACAGGACGAAGGCCTTCTCGCAGCGCTCCTGGTCCTCGACCATCCGGGCGATGTCCTCGGGCAGCTCGATGCCGAGGATGTCGACGGCGGCCGCGGTCACCTTGCGGTAGCGGGCGGCCTCGCGGTCGCAGAAGATGCCGCCCCAGGTGAACCGCTCGGGGGCCTCGCGCACGGCGATGGTCTCCGGGAAGAGGACCGCTGAGTGGGTGTCGTAGCCCGGGGTGAAGTCCTCGAAGGTGATGCCGAGGAAGAGCGGGTTGTCGTACCGGGTGCGCTCCAGCTCGGAGAGCCACTCGGGCCACACCATCTTGAGCACGAGGGCCTCGAGGTTGCGGTCCGGGTTCCCGTTCTGGGTGTACATCGGGAAGATCACCAGGTGCTGGAGCCCGTCGGCGCGCTCGGCAGCCGGCTGGAAGGCCAGCAGGGAGTCGAGGAAGTCCGGCACCGGGAAGCCCGCCCCGGCCCACTTGCGCAGGTCGGCGACGAGGGCCCGGTGGTAGGCGGTGGCGTGCGGGAGCAGCGGCGACAGCGCCTCCACGGCGGCGACCACGCGCTCTACGGCCGTGGCGGCGTCGGACCGGTCGGGGGCGGCCTCCGCCTCGAAGTCGATGGAACCGTCCGCGGCCTGCCAGGGGCGGATCTCCTCCACGGCGGCCTTGAGCTCGGGCCACGCCGGGTGGTCGACCACCCGCATCCCGGCGGTTATCACGGCGCCACCGGTGCCCGGCACAAGAGTTTCCGTCATGTCACTTCCTCCACAGGAGAACCTCACGTCTGGGCAGCGTAAGCGCGTGAGGCTCTCCTGTTCAAGAGGAGACTCGGGAAAATATCCTGCACGACCCCCCACTCCACGGGAATTCTTCCCGTCCTACGGTGCGGAGGCAATCGCTCCGGGCGTTCATCCGGCCCTGTGCGCCTACGCGTTCCTGAAGCGCGGGATCACCTTGTCCCCCCACTGGCGCAAGGTCTCCAGACAGGCCTCCTGCGGCACCGTCCCCATCTGTATGAGGCACATCACCTCGTCGGCCCCGGCCGCGCGGAGCCGTTCGACGTACGCGACGGCCTCCTCCGCGCTCCCGTAGGCGTGATCGGCGTTGAAGGTGGCCGTCGACGTGGGCCGCACCGGGATCTCCAGCTCGTGCAGGCGGGCCACCACCTGCTCGGCCGCCTCGCGCATCCCCGCGGCCTCGTCGGCGCCCGCCACCACGGCCTCGTCGGGCACGCCCGCCCCGCCGTACCAGTGGCCGATGGACTGGGCGAAGAACCGCTGGCCCCGGATGCCGATCCGGCGGGCCTCCTGCGGGTCGTCGAGCACGATGGTGGGGCAGAGCACCGAGAAGTGGTCGTTCACCGCGCTCGACACGAAGCGCGTGCCGTCCCGCCGGGCGATCGCGGCGTCGTACGCGGCCCGCATCCCGGCGATCGAACCGGGTCCGGCAAAGCCCATCACCAGCGCGCCGACGCCCAGCTCCGCCGCCTGCTCCAGGGTCTCGGTCCGGCTGCAGGCCAGGAACAGCGGCGGGTGCGGCCTCTGGGCCGGCCGGGGCAGGATCGGATGCGGTCCGATGTCCAGCAGTTCCCCGTGGTACTCCAGCTCCTCCTCCCGCCAGGCCCGCCCGATGATCCGCAGCGCCTCCTCCACCTCGGCGGTGGTCCGCTCCTTGTCCACTCCGAACAGCGAGGTCTCCTGCGTGGTGCCGCCGCGCCCGGCGCCCAGGTCGAGCCGTCCGCCGGAGAGCAGGTCGAGCATCGCGGCCCGCTCGGCGACCCGGACCGGGTGGTTGAAGCGGAAAGGCATGCAGACGACGCCGTGGCCGATGCGGATGGTGCTGGTCCGCGCCGCGACCCAGGTCAGGAAGATCTCGGGGCTGGAGAGGTGTGCGTACCACTTGAGCGCGTGGTGCTCGACCGCCCAGATCCGGTCGAATCCCATGCGTTCGGCGAGCACGGCCTGTTCGACGCAGTCGCGGATGACCTGGTGTTCCCGTTCCACGGTCGGGTCGGCCAGCTGTGCTTCGAAGATCACGGAGAATTTCACGGTGCCTCCAAGGTCGCGTCCGACGCGTCCCGGACAAGGACTTGCTTCGAATAGGAATATGACTAGTAGTCATAAGTCGAAGTGGCAAGACCCCGTGCGGTACGCGTCCGCGGCGACCGCCGGACCCCGTCGTCAATTCAGCGGGGACGCGCCCACCCGCGGGTGACGGCGCAGCGCGGCGCCGGGGGCGCGCGGCCCTGGCGGGAAGCGGCCGGGCCGGTCTTGCGGGGCGCCGCACGGGCGGTCCCATCGCGACCGGGGCGCACTAGCATGCGTCCTCACCGCGCGCGGCCGGTCGGGACACCGCGACCGCGCGGGAGCCGCCGTCGACGGAAGCGAGAGAACCTTGACTTTCCTCACCATCGGTCACCGCGGGGTCATGGGTGTCGAACCGGAGAACACCCTGCGGTCCTTCGTCCGCGCGGAACGCTGCGGTATGGACGTCATCGCGATGGACGCGCGCCTGAGCAAGGACGGCGCGCTCGTCGTCCTCCGTGACAGCGAGGTCGACCGCACGACCGACGGCGCCGGCGCCGTCGCCGAACTGACCCTGGCCGAACTGCGCGAGCTGGACGCCGGAGAGGGTGAACGCGTACCGCTGCTGGAGGAGGCGCTGGAGGCGGTGCGCATCCCGCTCCAGGTTTCGGTGCAGGACGAGGCCGCAGCCCAGGCGCTCGCGGACCTGGTCCTGCGCCGCGACCTGGCCGCCCGTGTCGAGGTGGCGTCGTTCCAGGACGCGGTCCTGGCCGGAGCGGCGCGGCGGGTGCCGGGCCTGCGCACCATCCTGTACGCGGATCCGTACGGAGCCGACGTGGTGGACCGGGCGCTCGCCACGCACGCCCGGACGATCGCCCTGCGGCTGCGCCGGATCACCCTGGAGACGGTGGAGGCGGCGCACACGGCCGGGCTGCGGGTGACCGGCTGGACGGTGGACTCCCTGGACCAGCTGCGGCTGGCGCGCGCGCTCGAGCTGGACGGCGCGCTGACCGGCTTCCCGGAGATCCGCAGCACGGGCCGCTTCACCGCCTGAGCCGAGCGGCCCGGCCCGGTTCCGCTACAGCGGCTTGACCAGCAGCTCGAAGGCCAGGTCGGTGCGGAGCGGGATGCCGAAGCGCTCGTCGCCGTACGGGAAGGGGCTCAGCTCGCCGGTGCGCCGGTAGCCGCGGCGCACGTAGTAGGCGATGAGTTCCTCCCGGACGTTGACCACGGTCATCCGCATCTCCTCCGCGCCCCACTCCTCGCGGGCGCGCCGCTCGGCCTCGGCCAGGACCTCCTTGCCGAGGCCGCCGCCCTGCAGCCCGGGGCGCACGGCGAACATCCCGAAGTAGGCGTGATCGCCCCGGTGTTCCAGCTGGCAGCAGGCGACTACTTCGCCCGCGCGCTCGACCACGAGCAGCACGCCGTCCGGGTCTTCGATGATCTGGCGGACCCCGTCCGGGTCGGTGCGCTGGCCGTCGAGGTAGTCCGCTTCCGTGGTCCAGCCGGCCCGGCTGGCGTCACCGCGGTAGGCCGACTCGACGAGCGCCACCAGTTCCGGTACGTCCGCCTCGACGGCGGGCCGGAAGCTCAGGGCGGCGGGGTGGGCGGTCGGCATCGACGACTCCGTTCTTCTGATCGGCATATGACATGCCGGGTACGGCACGCAGAGCCTATCCCGGGTCGGCGTGCGGGCCCGCGCGCAGGGGCATCTCTTCTCCTGACGCCGACGAACCGGGAGGTTCCGCCGTGCACGGATCCGCGCTGTCCTCCGCCGCCTCGGGCTGGCTGCTCGTCGCGCTCTGCGCGACCAGCGGTACGTACTGCCTGCTGCGGGCCCGCAGAGCGGACCGGCCGGCGCGCGGCGCGGCGACGGGCGAGGCCCTGATGGGCTGGGGGATGGCCGTGATGGCCGCACCGTCGGGCACCGGCCCGTGGGGGCCCGGCATCCTGTTGGGCGTCTTCTGCGGGATCGCCGCGCACGCACTGTGGCTGCTGCGGGGCGGCCTGCGCCACACCCACCACCCGCACCACGCGGTCGGCGCACTGGCGATGGCCTACATGGCGTACCTCGGGCTGTCGGCGGGCGCCGGGCACGCGCACGGGCACGCGTCCGGACAAAGTGCCGGGCTGCCGCTGGTGAGCGGGGCGCTGCTCGTGTACTTCGCGGCGTACGTCCTGCTGGGCGGGGCCCGGCTGGTGACGGCGGGCGGCGCGCGGCCGGCCGCCGCGGGGGCGGAGTCCGCCGCGGATGCTCCGGGCGAGCTGGTCCGGGCCTGCCGACTGACCATGGGCATAGGGATGTTGGCGATGCTGCTGAGCATGTGAACGGCGCCGAAACGTGTCCTGCGTCACCAATGGCGCCGACCGTACCCGTAGGTAGCGGCTCGCTCATAGGCTGGCGGCCATGATGGTCCCCGCCGCTCTCCTGCTGCTCGGCGCACTGACCGCGGTGCTCGCCCCCCGCCTGCTGGCCCGGGCCGGGTGGCCCGACCGTGAGCCGGTCGTGGCGCTGTGGGTATGGCAGTGCGTGGTGGGCGCGGTGCTGCTGTGCCTGGCGCTATCGATGCTGCTGAGCGCGGCGGCGGCCTGGCAGGCGGTCCGGGGACGGCTCTTCGCCGCCGCCCCGCACGGGGTGGTCGACGCCTATGCACTGGGGGCGGCGGGCGGCACGTGGGCCGCCGCCACCGCCCTGGCGCTGGCGGGCGGGGGCCTGTGGACCGGCGCGATGCTGACCCGCGAAGTGCTGCGGGCGCGGGCCCGACGGCGCGCCCGCGGCGCCGAACTGCTGGCGCGCGCCCCGCTGTTGCCCGGGGAGGACCCGCAGGCCGCGCGGCTCGTCGTCCTGGAGGGGCCGCGGCCGGAGGCGTGGTGGCAGCCGGGTACGGTGCCGCAGCTGGTGGTCACGACCGCCGCGCTCGGCCGGCTCAAGGGCAGCCAGCTGGACGCCGTCCTGGCCCACGAGCAGGGGCACGTGGCGGCCCGCCACGACTGGCTGCTGCACTGCTCGCGGGCGCTGGCCGGGGGCTTCCCGCAGGTGCCGGTGTTCGCGGCGTTCGAGGCGGAGATGCACCGCCTGGTGGAACTCGCCGCCGACGACGTGGCCTCGCGGCGGTTCGGACGGCTCACCGTCGCGCTGGCCCTGGTCGGCCTCAACGAGGACCGCGGGGTCTTCGGCCTGGGCGCCGCCCCGGAGGCGCACGTCCCCCAGCGGGTGCGCCGGCTGCTGTCCGCCGCCCCGCGCTTGTCCCCGGCCCGGCGGCTGCGGCTGACGGCGCTGGCGACGCTGCTGCCCGCACTGCCGCTGGCGGTGGCCTTCGTCCCGGGCCTGAGCGCGCTCGCCTAGCCGGCCGTGGGCGGCCGCCGAGGAGTGGGGTGCTGTTGGCAGAGGCGGTCGGCGAGCAGCGCGTGTGCGAGTGTGCCGCCTGCGCGGACGGAGCGCCGGCAGGTGTCGCCGACCCGCTCGTCGATGCGCTCGCGGACGCCCCCGACGCCGTAGGGGTTCCGGTGTGCCGAAGACCGGCGATGAGCGACGAGACCGGACCGTCACATGACCGGCCGGACAGCTGCCGGCCGCCTGGCAGGCTGAGGTCATGGACACCCCCACCCCCGGCGCCTGGCTGCGCGCCGGAATCAGCCGCGACGGCGGACCGCTGCGCGAGGACGAGCACGTCGTCTGGCTCCAGAGCGGCCCCTGCTACGCCGACAGCCGCGGCTTCGCCGGGACCACCTCCTACGACGGGCAGCGGGTCACCTTCCACCATGAGGTCGGCTCCCCCGGCGAGGACACCGGGGCCCTGCGACCGGAGGGCGACGGCATGGTCGAGACCGGCACGAACACCGACGGGAGCACGTTCCTGGAGGTGTGGACGCCGCTGGGCGGCACCGAAGGGCCCGAGGGCTCCTGGCGCGCGGGCGGAAGCCAGACCGTCCGCGTCGGCCGGCACGTCGTCCACGTCGACGGTGCGGGCCTGGGCGCCCACTTCGTACTGCCCGGCCCCGGGCAGGTCTGAGCGCTCCGGCGACGGGCCCGACCGCACCGTCCGGTCCGGGCCGGCCGGATCGGGCCGGCCGGATCGGGCCGGCCGCTCTGGGCGATCCCCCGCGTCGCCCAGAGCGGCAGCCCCGCGCGCTGAGTATATTGGCTCGGAGCCAGTCAACGCAGGAGTAAGCATGGTCCCGCGCAGCCCATCGGTCAATGAAGAATTGCGCAGACGTTCCCGGGAACGGCTGCTCCGGGCGACGGTCGAGCTCGTCGGCGAGCGCGGCTACGAAGCCACCACCCTCGGCGACATCGCCGACCGGGCCGGCGCCGCCCGGGGCCTGGTCTCGTACTACTTCCCCGGCAAACGCCAGCTGCTCCAGTCCGCCGTCCACCGGCTGATGCACCAGACCCTGGAGGCGGCCCTGGAGCGGCCGCCGCGCACCGACGACGGCCGCGAGCGCATGGCCCGCGCCATCGACGCGATCCTCGGGCTGGCCGTGGAGCGGCCCCGGCTGATGCGCACGCACATGGCGGGCATCCTCCAGGCGGAGGGCTTCGTCCGGTGCGCCGAACAGCAGCGCCTCGCGGAGCTGCTGACGGACACCGTCACCCGGTACGGCTCGGCGGACGTGGAGACCGACTACCCGCTCCTGCGGGCCCTGTTGATGGGCGCCGTGGTGGCGGTCCTGCTGCCGGGGGCGCCGATGCCCGCCGCCCGGCTGCGGGCCGAGCTGTTCCAGCGGTACGGACTGGAGTGGGAGCTCGGCGTCCCGCCGGACGGCGCACCGCCCGGCGGAACCTTTCCGCTGCCGCGCCGGTGAGCGGCCGGCGTCAGTGGTAGGCGGGCTGGCTCTGCACGTTGAGCCGGTCCGGCCACACCCACTTGGCGCTGTCGGTGCGCCGGTCGTCGAGCCGGAGCACGTCGAGGCCCTTGACGATGTCGTTCGAGTAGATGTGGCCCCGGTAGTAGTACGCCGACCACGAGCCGCCGAGTCCGAGCGTGTCGGTGGTCAGCGGGCCGCGCTCGAAGTAGCCGATCTCCTCCGGACGGGTGGAGTCGGTGAAGTCCCATACGGACACACCGCCCTGGTACCAGGCCTGGACCATGACGTCCCGGCCGCCGACCGGGATCAGCGAGCCGTTGTGGGCCACGCAGTTCTCGGTGTCGGCCTGGTGGCGCGGGATCTTGAAGTAGCTCTTGAAGACCAGCTTGCGCTGGTCGCCGCGGCCGGTGATGTCGTAGATGCCGTCGGCGCCCCGGTCCGGACCGGTGGCCTCGTTGCAGGTGGCGCTGCCGCCGCCGCCCAGCTCGTCGGTGAACACCACCTTGTCCGCCCGCTCGTTGAAGGTGGCGGAGTGCCAGAACGAGAAGTTGACGTTGTCCTGCACGCGGTCGATCACGCGCGGCTGCTCCGGCTCGCTGATGTCGAAGAGGATGCCGTCGCCCATGCAGGCGCCCGCGGCCAGGTTCTTGGAGGGCAGCACGGTGATGTCGTGGCAGCCGGTGGTCTTGGAGACGCCCGGGTTGGCGGGCGCGCCCGGGTTGCCGCCGTCCGGGAAGAGGACCGGGAAGGCGACGACCGCCGCACGGGTCGGGTCCTTCCTCGGGACCTTGACGACCGAGATGCCGTCGTGCGGCGGCAGGCAGTCCGGGAAGGCCTCGCTCGGCGAGTACGAGGAGACGTACAGGTAGATGTCGCGGCCGCCCGGCACCAGGGTGTGGGTGTGGGAGCCGCACGAGGTCTCCACGGACTTGATGTACTTCGGGTGCTTCTTGTCCTTGACGTCGAAGATCTTGATGCCCTCCCAGGAGGACTTCTCCGTCGCGGGCTGCGAGACGCTGTGGCAGGAGTCGTCGCTGCGGGAGGAGTCGGTGGAGAGGAACAGCAGGTCGCCGTAGACGGAGACGTCGTTCTGGCCGCCGGGGCAGAGCACGGTGGCGACGGTCTTCGGCGCCTTGGGGTTGCCGATGTCGTAGATCGTGAAACCGTCGTAGCTGCCCGCGTAGGCGTACTGGTCCTGGAAGGCGAGGTCGGAGTTGATGCCGCTCGGATAGCTGCTCGGGACGTTGGCCAGGGGTGTGATGTTCTTGCTGTGCACGATCTCGTCCCGGCCCGGTATCTCGCCCGGGGCGAGTTCGCGGTCCGGCGCGGCGGCGGCGCTCCGGGGGGTGGCGGCGCCGGAGGAGGAGCCGGGCGTCAGATCGCCCGGGTCGGGGGTGGCGGACGCCGGTCCGGCGCCCGCCAGCAGCGCCGTGAGGAGCCCGGCGGCCGCGAGGGCCGCCCCCAGGCTCCGGGGCCGCACTCTGGTGGTGTGCAACGAGGTCACTGTGCCTCCCGTGGGGGCCCGTGCGTTTCCGTTCGTACGGTGAACGGAACCTGGACCCCGGCAGTATGTTCCTTTCCATGGACATGGCAAATGCGTTACTCGGCCGATTCCTGGGCGCGGCGGCCCTCGCCGCGGGGCTCCTGTTCACCCTCACCGGCTGCCAGGGGGACGGCCGGGCGGACGGGGCGGACGACGGCAAGCCGTTCGTGGTCGCCCCCGGCAGACCGGGCGAGGAGGCCCGGACGCTCTCGCCCGGACAGGCCGCGAAGGAGCGGCCCGACGACACGCCCAACGCCGCCGACCACGCCTATGTGCGTCACATGGTCGAACACCACCGCCAGGCCCTGGCGATGAGCGCGCTGGCGCCGGAGCGGGCCTCGGCGGACGGGGTCAAGCGCCTCGCCGAGCGGATCGCCGCCGCGCAGGGGCCCGAGATCGCGGCGATGGAGAAGTGGCTGGCGCGCTACCCCGAGCCGTCCTCCGCCGACGGCGCCGCGGCCGGCCACGACCACGGCGCGATGCCGGGGATGGCGACGGAGCAGCAGCTGGGGGAGCTGGCCGGCGCCGGCGGCCCCGAGTTCGACCGGCTCTTCCTGCGCCTGATGACCGCCCACCACGAGGGCGCCCTGAAGATGGCCGGCGAGGCGCTGGCCCAGGGCAACAACGTCGCCATCGAGGAGATGGCGACCGAGGTGGTGGCCACGCAGAGCGCCGAGATCCACCGGATGCGCGCGATGGGCTGACGGGTACGGCACCCGGTGTCATGCTGGGAATCACCTGCGGGAGGAGCTCCGCCGTGCTTCGTGTCGCCGTCGTCGGTTCGGGCCCCAGCGGGGTCTACGCCGCGCAGACCCTGGTCCAGCAGCGCGAGGTGCCGGGCGTCCGGGTGGACGTACTGGACCGGCTGCCGGCCCCGTACGGGCTCGTGCGGTACGGGGTGGCCCCCGACCACGAGAAGATCAAATCGCTGACCGGAAGTCTGCGCTCCGTGCTGGAGGACGAACGGATCCGCTTCCTCGGCAACGTGGAGGTGGGCGGTCCGGCCCTGCCGACGGCCCGGCTGCGCGAGCTGTACCACGCGGTGGTGTACTGCGTCGGCGCCGCCCAGGACCGCCATCTGGGCATCCCGGGCGAGGAGTTGGCCGGCGTGCACTCCGCGACGGCCTTCGTGTCCTGGTACAGCGGGCACCCCGACGCGGCGGACGCGGCCTTCGACCTCTCCGGCGTCGCGTCGGCCGTGGTGGTCGGCGCCGGCAACGTGGCGGTCGACGTGACCCGGATCCTGGCCCGCGGGGTGCCCGAGCTCGCGCCGACCGACATGCCGCAGGCCGCGCTCGGCGCCCTGGCGGCCAGCGGGGTGCGCGCGGTGTCGATGGTGGCCCGGCGGGGGCCTTCGCAGGGCAAGTTCACCACCAAGGAGCTGCGGGAGCTGGGCACGCTGCCGGGCGTGGGGGTCCGGGTGGATCCCGCCGAGCTCGCGCCGGACGCCGCGTACGGGGACCCGGGGGCGGCGGCCGCGCTGCCCGCGGCGGCCCGGCGGAACCTGGAGGTGCTGCGCGCCTGGAGCGCGGCGGACCCGCAGGAGGCGGGGCGGAACATCACGCTGCGGTTCTACCTGCGGCCGGTGGAGGTGCTGGCCGGGCCGGACGGGAGGGCCGCCGCGGTGCGGTTCGAGCGGACCGCCCCCGACGGCCGGGGCGGGGTGAGCGGCACGGGCGCGTACGAGGACGTCGAGGCGCAGCTGGTGCTCCGCTCGGTGGGCTACCGGGGCGTGCCATTGCCCGGGCTGCCCTTCGACCCGGCGACGGGCACCGTCCCGCACGCGGCGGGCCGGGTGCTGCGCGATGGCCGGTCCTCGGTCGGCGAATACGTCGCGGGCTGGATCAAGCGCGGCCCGACCGGGGTGATCGGCACCAACCGGCCGTGCGCCAAGGAGACGGCGTCCTCGCTGCTCCAGGACGCGGCGGTACTGGCCGCCCGCGAGCTGGCGCAGGACCCGCTGGACGCCCTGCGCGCGGCGGGCCTGCGGCCGGTGCGGTGGCCCGGCTGGCTGGCCATCGAGTCGGCGGAGGCCGATCTGGGCCGCTCCCTGGGCCGCGGCTCGGTAAAGATCCCGGACTGGGCCGGCCTGCTGGGTGCCGCGGGAACGTAGTCCTCAGGACCGGGCGTCCGGTCCGGTCAGCCGGGCCGCTTCGGCGGCGGCCGCCATGAGGACGGTGTCCAGGAGGCCCGGGAAGAGGGTTTCCAGGTCGGCGCGGCGCAGGTCGTTCAGCTTGGTGGTGCCGCGGTAGGCCTGGCGAACGACGCCGGCCTCGCGCAGCACGCGGAAGTGGTGCGTGGTGGTGGACTTGGTGACCGGCAGCAGGAAGGAGGAGCAGGCCAGTTCCTCGGTGGCCGCGGCCAGTTCCCGCACGATGGACAGCCGGACCGGGTCGGAGAGGGCGTGCAGGACGCCCTCCAGCCGGATCTCGGCGGTCTCGGGGTGGGCGAGCGGGCGAGTGGGTGCGGCCGGTTCCGGCATCTGCTCCTCCACTCGCTCGCTCGTTCGTGCACATGGCCGGCCGGGTCGGCTCCGCGCCGCGCGCCCGGACTCCGAGGTACGAGATCCATCGTAGGACACGCGGGGCCGGGCGGGCGGCGATCGGCGCCGCCCCCGGTTCACCAGGCCCGGTGGTACGGGGAGGGCGTACGGGGCTCCACGCCCAGTTCGACGGCGGCGCGCCGGGCCCAGTAGGGGTCCCTCAGCAGTTCGCGGCCGAGCAGGACCGCGTCCGCCTCGCCGTTGGCCAGGATCTTCTCCGCCTGGGCGGGCTCGGTGATCAGCCCCACCGCGGCCGCCGGGAGGCCGGTTTCGCGCTTGACCCGGGCCGCGAAGGGCACCTGGTAGCCGGGGGCGACCGGGATCTCGGCGTGCGGGGCGAGTCCGCCGGTGGAGACGTCCAGCAGGTCCACGCCGTGCTCGCGCAGCAGTCCGGCCAGCCGGACGGTGTCGTCGGCGGTCCAGCCCCGTTCCGCCAGCCAGTCGGTGGCGGAGATCCGGAAGAACAGCGGCAGTTCCCCGGGCCACACCGCCCGTACGGCGTCCACGACGTCGAGGGCGAGGCGGGTGCGGTTCTCGAAGGAGCCGCCGTACTCGTCGGTGCGCCGGTTGCTGTGCGGGGAGAGGAACTCGCCGATGAGGTAGCCGTGGGCGCCGTGGATCTCGAGGAGTTCGTAGCCTGCCTCCAGGGCGCGCCGGGCGGCGTCGGCGAACTGGCCGACGACCGTGCGGATCTCCTGCCCCGTCAGCTCGTGCGGTACGGGGTCGCCTTCGGCGAACGGCACCGGGCTCGGGGCGAGGGGCTGCCAGCCGTGCGCCTCGGCCCCGACCGGCCGGCCGCCCTTCCAGGGCCGCTCGGTGGAGCCCTTGCGGCCGCTGTGGGCGATCTGGATGCCCGGCACGGCGCCCTGCGCCTTGATGAAGGCGGTGATCGGGCGCAGCGCCTCGGTCTGGGCGTCGTTCCAGAGGCCGAGGTCGTAGGGGGTGATCCGGCCTTCCGGGGAGACGGCGGTGGCCTCCTGGATGATCAGGCCGGTGCCGCCGACGGCGCGGGCCGCGTAGTGGGCGACGTGCCACTCGTTGGCCACGCCCGCGCCGGGGCCGGTGGGCTCGGCGCTGTACTGGCACATCGGGGCCATCCACACGCGGTTCGGGATGGTCACGGACCGCACGGTGCAGGGCTGGAACAAGGCGGCGAAGGCGGCCGGGGCGGCACTCATCAGGATCTCCAGGGGTGACCGGGGACGCACGCCGGGACACCGGCGGCAAGTACGAGAGGCACCGTACTACGAATTCTCTCGTACTACGAGAACTCTCGTACTACCTGCCGCCGCGCGGCCACGGCCCCCGCGCCGCGCCGCCGTTCCGCGCCGCTGTCAGCGGCCGGGTGCACACTGGCCGGAAAGCTGCCGTGAAGGACAAGAACGTCCGGAGGTGTCGGCCATGCCCGACGTGCTACTGCTCGCTGGTACCCGCAAGGGACTCTTCATCGGCCGGCGCGGGGACGCCGGCCCCTGGGAGTTCGACGGGCCCCACTTCAACGCCCAGGCGGTGTCCGCCGTCGCCATCGACGTGCGGGGTCCCGCGCCGCGGCTGCTGGCGGGCGGCGACAGCTCGCACTGGGGGCCGTCCGTCTTCCACTCCGACGACCTGGGCGCCACCTGGCGCGAGCCGGCCGCCGCTGCCGTCAAGTTCCCGCGGGACACCGGCGCCTCGCTGGAGCGGGTCTGGCAGCTCCAGCCGGCCGGGCCGGAGGCCCCGGGCGTGGTCTACGCCGGTACCGAACCGGCGGCGCTGTTCCGCTCCACCGACCGCGGCGAGTCCTTCGAGCTGGTCCGCCCCCTGTGGGAGCACCCCACCCGCTCGCGCTGGGTGCCGGGCGGCGGCGGTGAGGGCCTGCACACGGTGATCACCCACCCGGTCGACCCGGATGCCGTCACGGTGGCCGTCTCCACCGCCGGCGTCTTCCGCACGAAGGACGGCGGCGCGAGCTGGACCCCGGCCAACCACGGGGTCTCCGCGGTGTTCCTGCCCGATCCGCAGCCCGAGTTCGGGCAGTGCGTCCACAAGATCGCCCGGGATCCCGGCGACCCGGACCGGCTCTACCTCCAGAACCACTGGGGGGTCTACCGCAGCGACGACGCGGGCGGCGCGTGGACCGACATCGGCGCCGGCCTGCCGTCCGACTTCGGCTTCGCGGTGGCCGCCCACCCGCACCGCCGGGACACCGCCTACGTCTTCCCGCTCAACGCCGACTCCGACCGGGTACCGGCCGGGCACCGCTGCCGGGTCTTCCGCACCCGGGACGCGGGGGTGAGCTGGGAACCGCTGTCCAAGGGCCTGCCGCCCGAGGACCACTACGGGACGGTGCTGCGGGACGCGCTCTGCACGGACGACGCGGATCCGGCGGGCATCTACTTCGGCAACCGCAACGGCGAGCTGTACGCCAGCCATGACGACGGGGACAGCTGGCAGTTGCTGGCGGAGCACCTGCCGGACGTCCTCTGCGTGCGGGCGGCGGTCCTGCGTCGATAGGGCGGCGGATGGGCCAGTAGAGTGACTGCCCGTGGCAGCACGACCGTTGAACGAGATCGTCGAGCCGGGCTGGGCCCGGGCTCTGGAGCCGGTGGCGGCGCAGGTCGCCGCGATGGGCGACTTCCTGCGCGCCGAGATCGCGGCGGGCAGAACGTACCTGCCGGCCGGAGCGAACGTGCTGCGCGCCTTCCAGCAGCCCTTCGACGAGGTCAAGGTGCTGATCGTCGGACAGGATCCCTACCCGACCCCGGGCCATGCCATGGGCCTGTCCTTCTCCGTGGCGCCCGAGGTCAGCCCGTGGCCGCCGAGCCTGGACAACATCTTCCGCGAGCTGCACGCGGACCTCGGCGTACCCCGGCCGGCGAACGGCGACCTGACGCCGTGGACCCGCCAGGGCGTGCTGCTCCTCAACCGGGCGCTCACCACCGCCCCGCGCAAGACCGGCGGCCACCGCGGCAAGGGCTGGGAAGCGGTCACCGAGCAGGCGATCCGCGCGCTGGCCGTGCGCGGGAAGCCGCTGGTGTCGGTGCTGTGGGGCCGGGACGCCCGGAACCTGCGCCCGCTGCTCGGCGAGCTGCCGGCCGTCGAGTCCGTGCACCCCTCCCCGATGTCGGCCGCCAACGGCTTCTTCGGCTCCAGGCCGTTCAGCAAGGTGAACGATCTGCTGGCGCGCCAGGGCGCCGCTCCGGTGGACTGGCGCCTGCCGACGGCCGGTTGAACCGTTTCGGCCAATACGTGGCCTCTACAGCCGACCGTGTCTCACATTCAGCGGATAAATACGGACAGAAGCCGCCGGAAATGACCCTGCTTGAACAACCGGTTCCGATGAACCAGTAGCATGCGGCGCCATGAGCTCCCCCACTGGGCCCGCAAATGGCCTGCCCGTACGAATGCCGCGACCCCGCCCTGCCGGACGGCACCGCCGCCCCGAGCCCGCGGTGGCGCCCGAGGGCGCGCCCGCGCTGGTGCTCGCCGTGCCCGGTGCCCCCTCGGCCGCCTCGCGCGGGCTCGCGGAAGAGATCCTGAGCATCGGCCGCTCCGAGCTGCCCGGCCTGGACGGCCGGATCGGCTACCTGGAGGGTGACGACTCCGAAGGCGCCGAATTCCCGTCCCTGGCCGGTGTGCTCACCGCCGTCGCGCGGGAGCGCGCCGCGCGCGCCGAGTTCGCCCGCGCCGCCGGCCACGAGGTGCCCGCGGCCACCGGTCCGGACGCCGTGGTCGTGCCCCTGCTGGTCGGCCCGGACAGCGACCTGCTGCGCCGCGTCCGCCAGGCACTGATGGACTCCTCGGCCGCCGCCGAGCTGGCCGACGTACTCGGTCCGCACCCGCTGCTCGCCGAGGGGCTGCACGTGCGGCTCTCGGAGGCGGGGCTGGCCCGCGCCGACCGGGCCCGGCTGTTCACCGTCACCACCGCCGCCGACGGCATCATCCTGGCCACCACCGGCGGCGAGGAGGCCGTCCAGGCCGCCGGGATCACCGGCATGCTGCTGGCGGCCCGCCTCGCGGTGCCGGTGAAGGCCGCCGCGCTGGACCAGGAGGGCTCGGTGGCCTCGATCGCCGAGCAGCTGCGCACCGAAGGCTCGACGCAGCTCGCCCTGGCGCCGTACCTGATCGGCCCGGAGGCGGCCGAGGGGTTGCTCGACACCGCGTGCAAGGAGGCCGACTGCGCCACCGCCGAGGTGCTCGGGGCCTACCCGGCGCTCGGCAAGCTGGCCGTGGCGCAGTACAGCGCGGCCCTCGGGATCGCCCTGGGCGCCTCCGCCCACTGATCGGCTCTCCCGGCACGACGAGGGGCCTGCGGACCGCCGTCACCGGCGCCCGGGCCCCTCGTGCGTGCGGGTCTACGGCCCGAAGACCACACAGGCGGCGGCCGGCACCTCGATGGAGCCCGCCGCTCGCGGTTCGCCCGTCAGCGGGTCCAGGTCGAACCAGGTGACGTCACCGGACCACTCGTTGGCCACGTACAGCCTGCGCCCCGCGGGGTCCACCACGAGGTCGCGCGGCCAGTTGCCGCCGCAGCCCACGCTCCCGGTGAGACGGGGTTTGGCGGCCCCGTCGGCGAGGGAGAAGGCGGCGATGGTGTTGACGCCCCGTACGGCCGCCCAGGCGAACCGCCCGTCGGGCGAGACGGCGACGACCGAGGGGTAGGGCCGGGTGCCCGCCGGGGGCTCCTCGGAGAGCACCGCAACCTCCGCGGTCGGCACCAGCCGCCCCTCCCGCGCGTCCCAGCGGCAGACGGTGAGCACCGGCTCCAGCTCGTGCAGGACGTAGACCGTCTCCCCGTCCGGGTGGAAGGCGAGGTGGCGCGGCCCGGAGCCGGCCCGCAGCTTGGTCTCCTCGTGCGGGCGCGGCCGGCCTTCGGCCGCGTCGAAGGCGTGGACCCGTACGGAGTCGGTCCCGAGGTCCACGCTGAGCACCCAGCGGCCGCTCGGGTCGGGCGTCACGTGGTGGGCGTGCGGCCCCTCCTGGCGTTCGGTGTCGGGTCCCGAGCCCTGGTGGGCCACGACGGCCGGCGGCCCCGAGGGGATGCCGTCCGCGTCGAGCGGGAGGATGCTGACGCTGCCCGAGGTGTAGTTGGCGGTGAGCAGCCGCTGCCCGGCGAGGCTCAGGTGGGTGGGGCCCGACGCCCCGACCGGGGCGGGATGGCCGTGGGCGGTCAGCCCGTCGGCGCCGGTCAGGAAAGCGGCGACTGCTCCCTGCTCGGCCTCGCTCACGGCGTAGAGCACTCCCCGGTCCGGGGCGAGAACGAGGCACGAAGGGTTCCGGGCCGTCCCGGTGACCGCCAGGGGCGTCAGCGCCCCGGTGGCCGGATCCACGGCCGCGGTGGTGATGCCGCGGCCGCCCCCCGAGGTGAACGAGCCGATGTAGGCCCGGTGTCCGCCGCCCTGGTCCGTGCTGCGCGCGCCATCCACAGGTGCCTCATTCCGCCGTCCCGGATCCGGTCGCAACGACGGTAACAGAAGGTCTAGACCAAGTCCCGTCCCTTGGCCCGTTCGTGGGCCCCGGCGTGGTGGACGTACGTAGTGCTGCTCGGCCGGTCCTCGTACGTGCGGTGGAAGACCGGGGTGGCCGCTCCGGAGATCGGCGGCACGATCCAGGACCAGTCGGCGCCCACCTCGCGGCCCTTGCGCTCCTCGCGCTCCAGGTGCGACAGGAACCGCCGGGACTCGGTGTGGTGGTCGGAGATGCTCACCCCGGCCTCGTCGAAGGAGTGCAGGACAGCCCGGTTCAGCTCCACCAGCGCCCGGTCCTTCCAGAGCGAGCGGTCGCTGGAGGTGTCGAGGCCCAGCCTGCGGGCAACAGCGGGGAGCAGGTTGTACCGGTCGCTGTCGGCGAGGTTGCGGGCTCCGATCTCGGTGCCCATGTACCAGCCGTTGAACGGCGCGGCCGGGTAGTGGATGCCGCCGATCTCCAGGCACATGTTGGAGATGGCGGGGACCGCGTGCCAGCGCAGGCCCCAGTCGTCCCAGTGGTCAGGGCCGTCGGGGTGGCGGATCGGCACCTCCAGCACGGCGTCGGCCGGCGTCTCGAACCAGCGGGGCTTGTCGTCCACGCCCTGGACGACGAGCGGCAGGAGGTCGAAGGGGGAGCCGGGACCGCCCGGCCAGCCGAGGTCGAGCAGGGCTCTGGTGAGCGGGGCGCTGCGGGCGTCGCCGACGGTTATGGAGGGGTGGTCGCCGTATCCGGCGTAGCGGATGAGCTGCTCGCTCCAGATGAGCGGTCCCGGGCGGCCCGGGGTGTCGGGGGCGAAGACCGTGATGGTGGGCCGGATCCGGCCGCCGTTGGTCGCTTCCCGCAGGTGCGCGAAACACTCCTCGGCGACGGAGTCGGCGTCGGTGAGCCCGCGGCGGTCGCGGACCCGCAGCGAGTTCCAGTAGAGCCTGCCTATGCAGCGGTTGCTGTTGCGCCAGGCCACCCGGGCGCCGTGGACGAGCTCGGCCTCGGTGTGCCGGTAGGTTCCGGTCCCGTCGAGTTCGGCGCGCACGGCCGCCAGCCGGGCCTGCGGATCTCCGGCTTCCGGGTTCTCCCGGTGGAAGAGCCGGATGAACTCCTCGGCGGCTTCCCACAGCTGAGCGGTGCCCGAGCGCTGTTCAAGAATTTCCATTCCGGGCCGTTACCCCCTGTCCGTTCAGATCCACCCTGTACATGCCGAATGAATGTGCTGTGAACATCACCCGTTGTACACGGGGCAGGTCAGCGGCGCGGGTGGGTGACGGCCGGAACACTCCTCCGGGTGGTCTCCACGGGCGGGCCGGGAGGCCGGGCTTCAAGCTGCGTAACATACGCGCCTGTTCGAATCCGGTCGGCGCCAGGGCTCAGGCGCCGACGACGAGCGGGGCGCGCGGGTGGGTGCGCAGCGGGACGTGCAGTGCCACGAGGGCGTGCTCCAGGCCGTGCAGGTGCGCGAGGGCCGGCTCCGCCGGGGCGGTGGCGTTCGCCGGAACGGCGGGGTGGACGCCGTCCTGCGGGGCGGTCAGCGCCTCCACCGCCGCCTCGACCCGCCAGCACGCGGCGGCGAGCCGGGCGTCGTGCGAGGCCTGCGGGTCGGCGGCGACGGCCACCAGGCCCCGCACCTCGCGCGCGCACGCGTCGAGCAGCTCCAGGACCTGCCGGGCGCGGGCCTTGCGGGCGCGCAGCGGGCTCAGCGGATGCACCAGGGGCGCGAGCGCCATCCGTACCCGGCCCAGCAGCAGTTCGAGTTCGGCGGCGTGCGGGGCCGGGTCCGCGTCGGGGTGGCCGGCGAGGCGGTCGAGGGAGGCCGCCGTTGAGGCCCGTACGCAGTGCAGGGCCCGCTGGATCCAGGCGTCGTTGGCGGCGTGCGTGGTGACGGGGAGCACCAGCACCACGGCGAGGGCGGCGCCGAGCGCGCCGATGGCGGTCTCCTGGAAGCGCAGCAGGAGCAGGCCGGGGTGCAGTACGCCGAGGAGCCCGTAGAGCAGTCCGGCCATCACGGTGACGAAGAACATCATCCACGAGTACGACGGCGCGGCGGTGTAGAAGATCCCGAAGACGCATACGGCGACCAGCGCGGCGGTCGGCGCCGGTGCGCCGTGCAGCGGTACGGCGATCAGCAGTCCGGCGGCGATACCGGTGACGGTCCCGACGACCCGGCGGAAGCCGCGGACGAGCGTCTCGCCCCGCGAGGCGGTGTTCACGAAGATCCACCAGGCGGTGCCCACCGCCCAGTACCAGCGGTCTTCGGAGAGGGCCTGCCCGATGCCGAGCGCGAAGGCGCAGGCGGCGGTGGCCTGGAAGGCCTGCCGGGTGGTGGGTCGGGCCAGGCCGGTCCCGGGAAGGCCCGGCGGGGCGGCGGGGGGCGGTGTGCGGCGCTCGATGGGCCAGAGCACGAACCGCGCGGCGCCGGCCGCGAGCAGGGCCAGTCCGACGGCGGCGAACAGCTCGGGCAGCTGGGCGGGCACCGCGTGCAGGAACTGGGTGATGAAGAAGTTCATGAACGCGAAGATGCCGAGGGCGTGGCCGCGCGGCCCCCAGCGGCGGGCGTAGACACCGGCGAAGACGACCGCGAGGAAGGCCAGGTCGCGGGCGAGGGGCAGCCCGTGCAGGGCGGTGGCCAGGGCGAGGACGGGGAATCCGGCGGCGGGAAGCAGGACGGTGGTCACCCGCTGGGCGCGCACGGTCGCGTCGAGCACGGTGAACAGCGCGAGCAGGGCGGCCAGTCCCCCGGTGATGGAGGCGGTCAGCGAGAGCCCGACGGCTTGGGCCGCGGCGACGGCGAGTCCCACTCCGACGACCGCGCGCAGCGAGTTCCGCAGTCTCATCAGCCCCGGATCCGGAGCCACGAACATCCTCTTCACGGCGGTGTGCCGCCCCCCTTGCGATGGTGCGCGCCGGGCCCGCTGTCCGCCCGGGGTGGTGGGCGGCGTACGGGCACGGCGAAGGCGCCACGGTCCGGAGCGGCCTCGTTGCCGTCCGGCGCTGCGTGGCGCCGTCAGTTACATGGATACGACACAGGTAACCATCCGGAGGCCTGCTGGCTCAACCGGTGGCCGTCATGCTGGACCATTGGTACGGCCGAAAGGACTTTGCGCCGGCCACCGGATGCCAACGGACCAGGCACGTCACGCCTCGCCGATGCGCAGCAGCGCCAGGGTGATGTTGTCCGGCCCCCCGGCCTCGATGGCGGCCTTCCACAGCTCGAAGGCGGCGCGGCCGTCGTCGTGGTCGCGCAGCACCCCGTCCAGGACGTCCTCGGGGACCGGGTCGGTCAGCCCGTCCGTGCAGATCAGGTAACGGCCGCCGACGTCGAGCGGGTACGTACGGACGTGCGGCGTGACGGCCTGGAACCCGCGGGCGCCGCCGAGGGCCTGGGTGATCAGGGAGGTGGTCCGGCGGCCCGGCGGCAACGGGGGGCTGTCGTCGACGCTCACCTGGCGCAGCGCCCCGTCCGAGGCGTCGAGGACCCTGCTGTCGCCGACGTTGAAGGTCAGCACGGACTCGGGCAGGACGACCGTACCGGCGACGGTGGTGCCCATGCCGGCCAGCTCCGGTGCGCGCCCGGCGGCGTCGTACACCGCGCGGTTGCACAGTTCCAGCGCCTCGCGGACGGCCCCCTCGCCGTCCAGCGACGGCCCGAGCTCCGCGAGCCGCCGTACCACGAGCGCGCTGGCCACCTCGCCGGCCGGCTGCCCGCCGATGCCGTCGGCGACCGCGACGACGAGCGGCGCACCGAGGGGGAACACCAGCAGCTGCGGGTTGCGGGTCTCGGTGGCGCACAGCGTCCAGGGCCCGATGACCAGGCTGTCCTCGTTGTGCTCGCGCAGCAGCCCTGCGTGGCTCAGTGCGCTGACTGCTGCGTACGGCATCGGTTCCGCCTCTCCGGCGCCCGCGGGGGACCCGCCCCTCTCATTGTGGCCCCGCGGGAGGGGCCCGGCGGAGCCGGGCGAGGACGAGCACGGTGTCGTCCGTCGCCGGGTCGGGCAGCAGGTTGGACAGGATGCGGTCCGCCGCCTCCTCCAGGCGGTCCACGGGGGCGCGCAGCTCGGCGCACAGGGCGTCGATGCCCGCGTCGATGTCCTGGCCGCGGGCTTCCACGAGCCCGTCGGTGTAGAGGGCGACGACGGCGCCGTCGGGGATCCGCGTCCCGGTCGAGCGGAACGGTACGCCGCCCACGCCGAGCGGGACGCCCAGGACGTCGCCGATCTTCTCCACGGTTCCGTCGGGGTGGCGCAGCAGGGGCGGGGGGTGTCCGGCGCTGGCGACGCGCGCGCGGCCGGTGTGGGGGTCGTAGCGGATGTACAGGCACGTCGCGAGTTGGATGCCGGCCTCCTGCGCGCAGTCGTCGAGTTCCGTGAGCAGGGCTTCGGGGTCGCGGGTGTGCCGGGCGAGCGTCTTGGCCGTGATGCGGAGCCGGCCCATGGCGGCGGCGGCCGGGACGCCGTGTCCCATCACGTCCCCGACGAGCAGTGCCAGCTCGTCACCGGGCAGCGGGATGACGTCGTACCAGTCGCCGCCGACCTCGGTGCCCCGGCTGCCGGGCAGGTAGCGGTGGGCGATGGCGGCGTAGGGGCCGGAGACGGGGGCGCTGGGCAGCAGCGCGCGCTGGAGGGTGAGCGCGATGTCCTGGACCCGGCCGTAGAGGCGGGCGTTGTCCAGGCACAGGGCGGCGCGCGAGGCCAGCTCGCCCGCGAGGCTGAGGTCGGGCTCGGCGAAGGGGGGGCGGGCGGCGGAGCGGCCGAACATGGTGATGCCCTGGACGGTGCCGCGGGCGACGAGCGGTGCCATGAGGATGCCCTCGATGCCGCTGCCCAGGAGCAGCCGGGCCCGTTCCTGGTGGGCGACGGTGCTGGTCACGAACTCTTCGTTCACCGCGACGCAGAGCGGGCGGCCCGTCTCGAGCATCGCGTGGATGCTGGAGCCGGGCGGGTACGTGACCTGTTCCAGGCCGCCCACCAGCTCCTCGGCGGGCGGGGGCAGGTTGGTGCCGTGCGCGATCCGGTGGGTGACGAGCGGCAGCCGGGGGTCGAAGACCTCCGGCTCGTGCATCCACTGGACCAGTTCCACCACGGCGGCGTCGCAGAACTCCGGGACCACCGCCTCGACCAGCTCGCGCGCGGTGACGTTCAGGTCCAGCGTGGTGCCGATGCGGGCGGCGGCGCGGTCCAGGAGCGCGAGCCGCTGCCGGGCGGCGGTGGCCTCCATGATGGCCCGTTCCCGGTCCGTGACGTCCACCAGCAGGCCGCCCAACCCGCGTCGGGTGCCGACCGCACCGCTCAGCGGGAACAGGCTCACCGACCGCACCTGATCCCGGTCCGGGTGGCCTGGGGTGCGCAGGCCGACGAGGGTGTCCACCACGGTCCGGCCCTCCCGGGCGACGGACCGCAGCAGGCGCTCGTACTCCCCGGCGTCGGAGGTGATCATGATGTCCGTCATCCGGCGGCCGAGGTGGCCGGCCAGGGGGATGCCGTCCATGTCCGCGAGGGCCTGGTTGAGGTGGACGTAGCGCAGTTCCTCGTCGAGCAGCACCAGGCCGATCGGACAGGTCTCGAAGAGCGCGTCGAGGAAGGCCAGGTTGGTCTTGACCCGGTCCAGCTCGACGCTCCTGCTCGCCAGGCCCAGCACCACGGAGCGGCCCGTGCTGCCGGTGAGCGGGAAGACGCGGAAGCCGCAGTCGAACACCGAGCCGTCCCGGTGGAGCGCGGGCAGCCGGACGCGCCAGTACCCGAGGGTGCGGGCGCGTCCGGCGAGCAGTGCGGCCGCGCCGGGGTCCGGGAAGAGCGTCGTCGCGGGCCGGTCCAGGACGGCCGCGGCCTCGTGGCCGAAGAGGCCGCGCGCACCGGGACCCCAGTAGCAGATCCGGTCGGCGTCGTCGATGCCGAGGACGGCGACCGGAACGTGCTCCAGCAGCGAGCCGGGTTCCGACCAGACGGGGCCGGGATCCGGCTCGCCGCCCCCTTCCCGGTCCGGTGGCATCGCTGCCCCCTTCTGCGCGCCGCGCGCGACGGTGGCTCTCCGGCGCCCGTGCGGCGGGCTCGGGCGGCCCCTTCAATTCTGCCCGTCGGGCCGGTCGGCGGCCCGCCGAGGTGCGCCGGGCCGGGCGGGTGGCGAGACTGGTGCCATGGCGACCACGGCGGCCCTCGAGGGCGGCCCGGACGACCTTCCGGAGCGGCTCGTCCCGGCCCCGGCACCGGGCGAGGACGTGAAGGTGGCGCACCGCGGCGGATACGAGCACTTCAGGGCCACGTCCCGGTTCCGGGACGCCCCGCAGGGACGGGTTCCCGTCTACGAGTGGTGGGAGCGCACGGAAATCGCCGAGTGAGCTCGGCGGCCGGTCCGCCGCTGGGCCACGCGGAGGTGGAGCGTGGCCAGGTCCAGGAGGGGCGTGGGGACGTTCAGGGCGCGGGCGCGGGTGGTGAGGTCGGCGAATACGTGCTCGACCTCGGTGGGGCGGCCGGCGAGCAGGTCCCGGTACATCGACGGGGTGAGAGGTGAGCCGGGCGCGGTCACCGTGCGGGCGGTGGAGTCCAGTTCGCCCCCGGGGACCGGGTGTCCCGCCGCGGCGGCGACGGAGGCGGCCTCGGCGAGGACGGCCCGGCCCAGTCCGGGGCCGCCCGGAGCGGCGCTGACTTCGCCCACCGAGCCGCGCATCAGGCAGGTCACCGCGGCCAGGGTGGTGATGAAGACCCACTTGTGCCACATGGCGGCGACGATGTCGGGGACTTCGGGGCTGTCGATGCCCGCGCCGGTCAGCACGGCCCGGACGGCTTCGGCGCGGCCGGAGGACCGGCCGTCGCGCTCCCCGGTGAGGACCGCGGAGGGCGGGGCCATGCGGACGATGTCGCCGTGTTCGTCCAGGGTGGTGACCACCTTGGCCACTCCGCCGAGTACCGCCCCTTCCCCGAAGTGCCGCGCCAGCAGGTCGAGATGGGCCATGCCGTTCAGCAGCGGCACGATCGCGGTGCCGGGGCCCACGGCCGGGGCGAGGTCGCGTACCGCCTGGTCGAGCGCCGTCGACTTCACCGACAGCAGGACCAGGTCGTAGGTGCCCTCCAGCGCATCGGCCGTCACCAGCGGCGGCCGCAGCACGAGTTCCTCCCCGAGCCCCGTGACGCGCAGCCCGCGCGAGGTCAGGGCCGCGGCCCGCCGGGGCCGGACGAGGAAGGTGACGTCCTGTCCGGCCTGGGCGAGGCGGGCGCCGAAGTAGCCGCCGGTGGCGCCGGCGCCGACAGTCAGGATTTTCATGCCCGGGATCCTTTCGTGAGGGGTATCGGCCGCAGCAGCCGGTGGGGCCGGTGCAGGGCCGCGGTGACGGGGTCGTCGCCGGCGGACGGCGCGGGCAGCCCCGGGCCGGGTGCGACGAGGAGCTCCGCGACGTCCACGGCCGCTCCGCAGCCCGCACAGCGGCCGTCCTCGCCGACGGGCGCGTCATCGGTGGCGTGCCGGAACACGCGGCGGGGGCCACCGGGCGCGGGGCGGTGCTCCTCGCCCCACTGGGACAGGGCCCGGACGGCCGGCCAGAGCCGGACGCCCTTGGGAGTGAGCACGTATCCCTCCCGCGGGGCCCCCTCGCTCACGCGGGCCAGCACTCCGGCCTCGGTCAGGAGGGCGAGCCGGTCGGTGAGGACGGCGCGCGGGACGCCGAGATGGGCGGCGAAGTCGCCGAACCGCCGCACCCCGAAGAAGGCGTCGCGCACGATCAGCAGGGTCCAGCGCTCTCCGACGACCTCCATCGCGCGGGAGAGCGAGCAGGCCTGGCCGCGGTAGTTGCGTGGCAGCGTCATGTCCGCACCCTATCCCGTCAGTTCGGTGACCGAACCAACAAATGTGCGGCCCTGCCGCCCCGTTCCGACCCGCACCCGGCGCGCGAAGCCGAACCCGCCTACGGTCACGGGACTAGGCCGGCTGCTCCGTCGGCACGCACAGCACCGGTACCGGCGACAGGTGCAGCAGCTTGTGCGGCGTCGAGCCGAGGAGCGCGCCGCGGATGGGGCTGTCCCCCCAGGTGCCGACGATGATGACCCGCGCCCCGTGGCGCTCGGCGGCGTCGAGGAGGGCCTGGGCCGGCTTCTCGTCGGCCACCTCGACCGCCGAGGGGACGCCCGCCGCGTCGGCGGCCGCGACGGCCCGGGCCAGTGCGCTGCGGCCGGCCTGGCGGACGGCTTCGCGGTGGGCCCGGTACTCCTCCCCGCCGGCCCCCGGCGCGGCCGCGCCGAAGACGAGGACGAGGGGTTCGCCGAAGGCGGCGGCGACCTCCAGGGCGACCCGCAGGGCCCGTTCCGCGCCGGGCGATTCGTCGTACCCCAAAACCACGGACATCGCGTACTCCTCCCTTTCCCGGTCCACGCCCTCAGGGCGACGGCCGGTGCCGCCCCGGGACGAGCGCCGGGTCGGCCACCCCGCGCCGCTCCTGCCAGAAGCGCCCGTCCCGGATCCGCCAGAAGCACATGACCAGCACTCCGACGACGGCGATGCCGATCCCGATGAACAGCGGCGGGCTGATGCCCAGCCAGGAGACGCCGCCGGCCGACTTCTGCGGATCCGACATGTCGTCGACGGATTCCACCAGCAGCCAGGTCAGCATTCCGGCGCCGACGACCGGGCCGACCCCGATCAGCAGGAAGTTGTGCGGGCTCTCCAGCAGGTGGCGCCGGTAGTACACGGCGCAGGCCAGGCCGGTGAGCGCGTAGTAGAAGGCGATGAGCAGCGAGAGCGCGGTGAGCGAGTCGAGGAGCGCGTTCTCGCTGATCCGGTTGACCACGAGGTACCAGCCGATGGCGATGCCGGCCACCCACCAGGTGCTCACGTCCGGGGTCTGGAACCGGGGGTGGATGCGCGAGAGCGCCGGCGGCAGCGCGTGCCGGCGGGCCATCGACAGGGCGGTGCGGGAGGCGGGGATGATCGTGGTCTGGGTGGAGGCGAGCGCGGAGGTGCAGACCGCGAGGAGCACCACCCAGTCCCAGCCGCCCATCACCTCGTGGGCGAGCACGCCGAAGACGGCCTCCTCCCCGCCCGCGTTCTGCGCCAGGAATCCGGTCCCGGCGTAGGCCACGACGGCGTACCCGACGGACAGGTAGGTCACCAGCAGCACGACGGTCGACCAGATGCCCGCCTTTCCGGGCGCGGTGGCGGAGTCCTCGACCTCCTCGGTCAGGTTGACCGCGGACTCCCAGCCCCAGTAGATGAACACACCGAGCAGCAGTCCGCCGGTGAGCGCGGCGCCGCCCGCTCCGAAGGGGTTGAGCCAGTCGACGGACGGTTCGATCGAGTCGAGGCTGCTGGTGCCCGCGTAGACGCGGTACAGGGCGACCACCGCGAAGACCAGGAGGAAGAACACCTGGGCCAGGATCAGCACGTCCTGGAGCCGGGCGGACATCTCGGTGCCGATGACGCAGACGGCGGTCATGGCCAGGATGACGACGACGGCGAGCGTCTGGCGGACCGCCTCGTTCCCGGCGAGGCCGTCGAGGCCGGCGGCGAGCAGCCCGAAGCGCACCGCGACGTCCGCGAGCGAGCCGATGACGAGGACGCCGGTCATGGTGATCGCCCAGCCGCCGAACCAGCCCGCCCAGGGGCCCATGGCCCGCGTCACCCAGGAGAAGGTGGTCCCGCAGTCCTGGTCGACCTTGTTGAGGTAGTAGAAGGCGGCGGCGATCAGCAGCATCGGTACGAAGGACGCCAGCATGACGCCCGGCGCGTAGATGCCGGCCACGGCGACGATGGGGCCGAGGACGGCGGCCAGCGAGTAGGCGGGCGAGGTGGAGTTCAGGCCGATGACGAGTGCGTCGAGGAAACCGATCGCGTCGGCCTTGAGCCCCGCGCCGGCCTCCGCGGTGCGCTGCTCCCGACCGCCGCCGCCCGTACCGTCCTGCGCCATATACGCATGCTCGGGCACGGGGCGGCGGGGCGCGAGGCGGGACGGCGGGCCCGGGCAGGCGGCCGGGCGCGGCGCGGCGCCGCGTGCGGGCTCAGGGGCGGGTGTTCCAGCCGGCGACGACCGGCAGGCCGTGTTCCGTGGACAGGACGCCGACCGTGCCGGTGCGCAGCAGGAACAGACGTCCGTCCTGCGGGGCCAGACCGAGGTAGCGCGCCGTCAGGACGCGCAGGAAGTGGCCGTGGGCGACGACGACGGCGTCGCCCCGGTCCTCGCGGAGGACCTTGTCGACCCGGGCCAGCGCGCGGTCGGCGCGGGCGCCGACCTGCTCCGCGTTCTCCCCGGGGTGCTCGGCGTCGCCGGGCGGGACCCCGTCGGTCCACAGCGACCAGTCCGGCCGGGTCCGCCGGATCTCGGCCGTGGTGATGCCCTCGTAGCCGCCGTAGTCCCATTCGTGCAGGTCGGGATCGGTGGTACCGCCGGACAAGCCGGCGAGTTCCGCGGTGGCCACGGCCCGGCGCAGCGGACTGGTCAGGACCAGGGCGGGATGCCGCTCCCGGAAGAACGGGGCGAGGGAGATGGCCTCCTCGACACCGCGCGCGGTCAGCGGTACGTCGGTCAGACCGGTGTGCCGCCCGGTGGCGCTCCACGCCGTCTCGCCGTGTCTCACCAGCAACAAGTCGCTCATCCTTGGACCCTAGACGGTCCACGGCGCCGACAGGGTGACCGGGGCGTGTCATGTACGCCGCGGGCCGTGATTCGATGCGGAAACGGTGCGAGTTGGGCGGAGGGGCCCCGCTGGCCAGGCTCGGTCCATGGACGACCTGATCCACGAGCAGGCCCGGGCGGCCCGCACGAGCGGCGGCCCGGCCCAGGACGCCCGCATAGCGGCCGGCTTCGCGGCGGGTGACGAGCGTTCCATGGAGGCGGCCTACCGCCGCTGGCGGCCGCTGGTGCACTCCCTCGCGCGCCGCGCTCTGGGTGACGACCGTGAGGCGGAGGACGTGACCCAGCAGGTCTTCCTCGCCGCCTGGCGCGGCCGGCGCCAGTACCGCCCCGGCCCCGGCGGGCTCGGCGCCTGGCTCACGGGCATCACCCGCCACAAGGTGGCCGACGCGCTGGAGGCCCGGACCCGGCGGACCCGGGCCGCCGCGGCCGCCGCGCACGCGCTGCACGAACACATCCGCTCTCCCGCCGCCCACGCCCCACCGGAGCCCGAACAGGCGCTGGACCGACTGCTGGTGCTCGGGGAACTGGCCCGGCTGCCCGCGGCCCAGCAGCGCGTGCTGTGGCTGGCGTTCTACGGGGACCTGACCCAGTCCCAGATCGCGGACCGCACCGGGCTGCCGCTGGGCACCGTCAAGAGCCACATGCGCCGGGCGCTGCAGGTCCTGCGCCGGTCGCTCGGGGATCCGGCGCCGTCACGAGCCGCTCGATGACGGCGAGGCCGGAGCGCAGGCCGAACAGCCGCTCGGTACGCGGGCCGGGCGGCCCCGTACCCCAGCCGGGCCCCGCCAGCAGCAGCGCCGAGTGCCCGCGGGCGCCGTGCGGCCCCCATTCGATGCGGGCGACCGCCCGGGCCAGGGCGCGGTCCGCGGTGGCACCCGACTGGGACCAGAGCACGGCGGCGCGGGGGCCCGTACGGCGTACGGCCTCGCGCAGCGCCTCGGCGGGCAGGGCCGGGCCGAACATCAGGGCGGGCAGGCCCCGTTCCCCGAGCACGGCGGCCAGCGCCTCGATGGGCAGGCTGTGCTGCTCCGCCGGGGCGCAGGCCAGGAGCACGGGCGGCACCCCGTGCCGTCGGGGTGCGGGCCGCAGCCGGCGCAGGGCGCCGGAGACGTGCCAGGACAGCAGGTGCTCCACCTCGACGTAACGCTCCCCCGCCGACGCCCACTTGCGGCCCACGGCGTGCAGGGTCGGCGCGATGACCTCCTCCCACGCGGCGACGGGCCCGAGCTCCGCCAGCGCGGTGTCCAGCAGGTGCTCCACCGCCGGCGCGTCCAGCCGTACGGCGGCCCGTGCGAGCCCCCTGCATTCCGCCCGCACCTCCCCGAGCGGAAGGGCGGTGGACCCGCCCGGCGTCACGGCCGCCGGGCGGGCCGCCGCGGAGCCGCCGGGGGCTGCGCCGAGCGCGGCCCCGGCCGCCGCCGAGGGGGGCACGCCCTGTGCGGTGAGACGGCACATCAGTTCCAGGCGGGCGATGTCGGCGGGGGTCCAGCGGCGGTGCCGGCCGTCCTCGCGGCGGGCGGGGCCGATGGCGTACCGGCGCTCCCAGGACCGCAGCGTGGTCGGCGAGACCCCGAGGCGGCGGGCGACGGCGCCGGTACTCAGCGCGGCGGCGGGCAGCGCCGGCGGATCGGAGGCGGGCGGCGCGGAGTCGGCGGGCGGCACTGGGTCGCGGGGCGGCACTGGATCCACCCGCTCACGATAGGGCGCCGGAGCGCCACGAGGGGGTCACCCGCTCCCCCGCCCCTGCCGGAAACGGGCGAGCCCGTCGGCGAGTTCCACCACCGGCGCGGGGTAGTCGTACCGGGCGCGCTCCGCCGCGGGCAGCCGCCACGGTTCGTGCACCCGGGGCGCGGGCAGTCCCGCGAGTTCGGGCACCCAGCGGTGGACATAGGCGCCGTCGGGGTCGTAGCGCAGGCCTTGGCGGACCGGGTTGAGGACACGGTTGGGCCGGGTATCGGTGCCCGTGCCGGCGACCCACTGCCAGTTCAGCTGGTTGTTGGCCAGGTCCCCGTCCACGAGCAGGTCCAGGAAGTGGCGGGCGCCGATCCGCCAGTCCACGTACAGGGTCTTGGCGAGGAAGCTCGCCGCCAGCAGCCGGCCCCGGTTGTGCATCCAGCCCTCGTGGCGAAGCTGGCGCATGGCCGCGTCGACGACGGGATAGCCGGTGCGGCCCTCCTTCCAGGCCTGGATCTCCTCCTGGGCGCCGGGGCCGCCGCGCCAGCGGTCCTGCCGGGCGCGGTAGTCGTGGGCGGCCGCGCCGGGGCGGGCGGCGAGCACCTGGTGGTGGAAGTCGCGCCAGCACAGCTGCCGGACGAACGCCTCGGCGCCGGGGCCCTTGACGGCACGGGCGCGCTGGACGGCCTCGGCGGCCGAGACGGTGCCGAAGTGCAGGTGGGGGGAGAGCCGGGAGGTGGCGTCGCCCGCCAGGTCGTCGTGGGCGTCGTGGTAGCCGTCGACGCCCGTGCGCAGCCAGGCGGCCAGCAGCCGGCGGCCCTCGCGTTCGCCGCCGCGCGCCAGCGCCGGGGAGATCCCGGTGACGGCGGCGCGTTCGGGCACCGGATCGGAGCGCAGGGAGCCGGGCACCCGCAGCGCGCGCGGGGCGGCCGTGACGGCGCGCGGGGGCTGCTGCGTCCAGCAGCGCAGGTAGGGGGTGAAGACGGAGAAGTGGTCGGAGGCGGCGGGCCGCAGGGCGCCGGGGGCCACGGCCGTCACCACCATGTCGTGCACGTACAGCCGCCGGCCTTCCGCTTCGAGGGCGGCGCGCAGCCGTTCCTCGCGGGAGTGGGCGTACGCGCTCACCCCGGCCGCCATGTGCACCTCGTCGGCGTCCGACTCCCTCACGAGGGCCAGCACTTCCCGGACGGCGTCGCCGGAGCGGATCACCAGGCGGCCGCCGCGCTCGTGCAGTGCGTCGTCGAGCCCGGCGAGGCAGTCGGCGAGGAAGGCGCGGCGGTTGGGCGCGCCGAACCCTGATTCCTCGATGGCCCGGTCGCGGACGAAGAGCGGGACCACCTGGTCGCACGAGGACAGTGCGGCGCGCAGCGGCGGATGGTCGTGCACGCGCAGGTCGGAGGTGTACAGGACCACCGCGACGTTCATGGGTTCTCGCTCCGGCTCAGGGCTGGGGGCTACTGCTCGCGCCGGGTACTTCGGCGCCGGCCGCCGGAACGGATGCGTCCTTCGGCATTCCGCGTTCCAGCCGCTCGGCGGCCTTGGCGATGTTGCGCGCCATTCCGCCGAACACCACGGCGTGGAAGGGGGACACGCTCCACCAGTACATGTGGCCGAGCAGCCCGCGCGGATGGAACAGCGCGCGCTGGCGGAAGCGCGATCGCCGGCGGTCCGCCGGGTCGGGGTCGGCGTGCAGTTCCAGCCAGGCCAGGCCGGGCAGCCGCATCTCGGCGCGCAGCCGCAGCAGGGCGCCGGGCTCGATCTCCTCCACCCGCCAGAAGTCGAGGCTGTCGCCCACACGCAGCCTGGCCGCGTCCCGGCGGCCGCGCCGGATGCCGACCCCGCCGACGAGCCGGTCGAGCCAGCCCCGTACGGCCCAGGCCAGCGGGAAGGAGTACCAGCCGTTGTCCCCGCCGATCCCTTCGACCACCCGCCACAGCGCGGCGGGCGACGCGTCGACGGACAGCTCCCGGCGGTCGGTGTAGAGGCTGCCGCCCGCCCAGTCCGGATCCGTGGGCAGCGGGTCGCTGGGCGCCCCGGGGACGCCGGCCGAGGACCAGCGGGTGGTCACCTTGGCCTCCCGCACCCGCTGGAGGGCGAGCACCAGGGCCCGGTCGAAGGAGAGCGGGGCGCCGGGCGGGTCGGGTACGTAGGCGGCGATGTCGTGCTCGTGGCAGACCACCTCGTGCCGCAGGGACTCGGCGAGCGGCCGGGCCAGCGCCCTCGGGACGGGGGTGACCAGGCCGATCCAGTGGCTGGAGAGCCCGGGGGTGAGCATCGGGACCCGCATGATGAGCCGTTTGGGGAGCTCCGCGACCTCCGCGTAGCGGCGCATCATCTCCTCGTAGGTGACCACGTCCGGGCCGCCGACGTCGAAGGCCCGGTTGACCTCGGGCGGCATGCCGGCGCTGCCGACGAGGTAGCGCAGCACGTCGCGGACGGCGATGGGCTGGCAGCGCGTGCCGACCCAGCTGGGCGTGACCATGACGGGCAGCCGCTCGGTCAGGTAGCGCAGCATCTCGAACGAGGCGGAGCCGGAGCCGATGATGACGGCGGCGCGCAGGACGGTGGCCGGTACGGCGGAGGCGAGGAAGATCTCGCCGACCTCCGCGCGGGAGCGCAGGTGCGGCGAGAGTTCCGGGCGCGGGATGCCCTCCGGAGTGAGGCCGCCGAGGTAGACGATGCGCCGCACCCCGGCCGCCCGGGCCTGTTCCGCGAAGACGTGCGCGGCCTCGCGGTCGCGGTCCTCGAAGCCGGAGCCGGAGCCGAGGGCGTGCACGAGGTAGTAGGCGACGTCGATCCCGCGCATCGCCTCGGCGACCGATCCGGGGTCGGTGACGTCGCCGCGCACCGCCTCGGCCCGGCCCGCCCAGGGGTGGTCGCGCAGTTTCCCCGGCGCCCGGGCCAGGCAGCGCACCCGGTGTCCGGCGTCCAGGAGCTCCGGCACCAGCCGGCCGCCGATGTAGCCGGTCGCCCCGGTGACCAGGCAGTGGAGGGATCCGCCGCCCGTCATCGCTGTCCCGTCATGACTGTCTCCGCTCTCCTGCCCCCGCTCCCGGGCCCCCGTACAGGATTCCGCACGGGTTCGCGCTCGGCATTCCGTAGGGGATTCCGCGCGCCGGGCGGCGCCGGATGCACTCGGGCGCGGATGCGCCCGGACGCGCAGGCGGCGTGCGGGCCGCCCCGGGGGCGTCCGCAGGCCATCCGCGCCCGTTCCGGCTCCGAACCAACCGCCGGAAGGAGGACACGATGACCGAGCGAGGACGAGCACGGCCGCGTACGGCCGTCGTCGGCGGTGGTGTCTCCGGGCTGACGGCGGCCTACGTACTGGCCCGCTCGCACGAGGTGACCGTGTACGAGGCCGACGCCCGGCTGGGCGGCCACGCCCACACCCATGGGCTGGCGGGCCGGGACGGCCGCGTGCGCGGGGTGGACTCCGGGTTCGTCGTGCACGACGACCGCGCCTGCCCCCAGTTGCTGCGGCTGTTCGGGGAACTGGGCGTGGCCACCCGGGCGACCACGATGAGCCTTTCGGTGCGGTGCGACGGCTGTGGGCTGGAGTACGCCGGCCCGCGCGGACCGCGCGGGCTGCCGGCCCGGCTGCGGTCGCCGGCGCGGCCCGCCTATCTGCGCATGCTGGCCCAAGTGCCGCTCTTCCGCCGGCAGGCCCGGCTGCTGCTGGCGACCCCGGCCGTCTCGGCGGAGGTCACCCTGGGCGGCTTCCTGCGGGAGTGCGGTTTCGGACCCTACTTCACCGCCCACTTCGCGTTACCGCTGGTGGCGTCGGTGTGGTCCTGTCCGCCGCGCACGGCGCTGCGCTACCCCGCCCGGTACCTGTTCCGCTCCCTGGCCCACCACGGGATGCTCTCGGTGGGCGGCTCCCCGCACTGGCGGACGGTCGAGGGCGGTTCGGCACGGTACGTCGAGCGGCTGCGGGGGCGGCTGGGCGCGGACGCGGTCCGGGCGGGCACCCCCGTACGGGCGCTGGCGCGCACCGCGGACGGGGTCCGCGTCTCCACCGCCGACGGCGCCGTCACCTACGACTCGGTGGTCGTCGCCGTCCACGCGGACCAGGCGCTGCGGCTGCTGGCGGACCCGACGGACGCCGAACGGTCGGTGCTCGGCGCCTTCCTCTACTCCCGCAACCGGACGGTGCTGCACACCGACGCCTCGGTGCTGCCGCGCTCGGCCGGGGCGCAGGGCAGCTGGAACTTCCGGCTGTCCGGCTGCGACCCGCACGACGCCCGGGTCCGCGTCAGCTACGACATGAACCGCCTCCAGGGGCTGGACGCGCCGGAGCGGTACCTGGTGACCCTGCACGCCGACGACGGGGTGCGGCCGGAGCTGGTGCTGGCCGAGATGGCCTACGAGCACCCCGTGTACACGCCGGAGTCGGTGGCGGCCCAGCGGCTGCTGCCCGATCTGTCGGGTCCGGTGACGGCCTTCGCGGGTGCCTACCACGGGTGGGGGTTCCACGAGGACGGCTGCCGGTCGGGCGTGGAGGCGGCCGCCGCGCTGGGGGTGTCCTGGTGAAGGCGACGGTGTACGAGGCGGACGTCCGGCACGTGCGCTCCGGGGAGCAGGCGTACGCGCTGCGTCACCGCACCTACCTGTGGCTGGTGGACCTCGATGAACTGCCACGGTTCCCGGCTCCGTTGCGCTCCCTGGCCCGGTTCGACCCGCGTGACCACTTCGGCGGCCGCCCGCCGAGCATCCGGGCCGGGCTGGAACGGTTCCTCGCCGCGCGCGGCGCCGCACTCCCGCCGGGCTCGACGGTGTTGATGCTGGCGAACGCCCGGGTACTCGGTTTCGTCTTCAACCCGCTGTCGGTGTACTGGTGCCACGCGCCGGACGGGACCCTGCGCCAGGTCGTCGCCGAGGTGCACAACACGTACGGCGAGCGGCACTGCTACCTCCTGGGCCCGCAGGTCGCGGAGGGGACGGCCCGGGTGGCCAAGGAGTTCTGCGTTTCGCCCTTCCTGGAGGTGGACGGCGACTACCGGATGCGGCTCCCCGTGCCGGGCGAGCGCCTGGCCCTGAGCGTGGGCCTTTCGGGCGGGGCGGACGGCACCCGGCTGACGGCGACGGTGCGGGGCTCGCGCCGGGCCGCCGGAGTGCGGGGGCTGCTGCGGGCCTCGCTGCGCCACCCCTGGCCCACCGCGGCAGTGGCGGTGGGCATCCGCTACCACGTCGTCCGGCTGTGGCTGCGCGGCCTGCCGCTGCTGCCGCGGCCCCGGCACGATCCCCAGGAAGGTGTGACGTGAACGCGTCGCCGTCGCCCCCCTGGGGGGCCGCCCTGCTCCCGGACCAGGGCGGCGCCGTCCCCGGTGGCGGGGCCGTTGGTAGGCTCGCGGCATGGCGGTGGACGAGCTCGACACCCGGATCCTGCGCCTGCTGATCGAGCAGCCGCGGACCAGCGTGCGGGAGTACGCCCGGCTGCTGGGCGTCGCGCGCGGCACCCTGCAGGCTCGGCTGGACCGGCTGGAGCGCACCGGGGTGATCACCGGAACGGGTCCCTTCCTGTCCCCCGCCGCGCTCGGCCACCCGGTGCTGGCCTTCGTCCACATCGAAGTCACCCAGGGCCACCTGGACGAGGTGGGTGACGCCCTCGCGGCGGTGCCGGAGATCATCGAGGCGTTCTCCATCACCGGTGGCGGGGACCTGCTGACCCGGGTGGCGGCCAGGGACAACGCGCACCTGGAGGACGTCATCCAGCGGCTCATCCGGCTTCCGGGTGTCGTCCGCACCCGTACCGAGGTCGCTCTGCGCGAGCGGGTGCCGCACCGGCTGCTCCCGCTGGTCGAGGCAGTGGGAAGAGCAGCGGGCAAACCCTGACAAGATGGTCGCGACACGTACACGACCGGCAGAACGGGCAGAACGGATGCTTTCCGTCATATTCGATCTCGACGGCACCCTCGTGGACAGCGAGCCGAACTACTACGAGTCCGGGCGACGCACCCTGGAGCGGCACGGCGTCCCCGATTTCACCTGGGAGCAGCACGCTCCCCTCATCGGCATCGGGACGATGGAGACGCTGGAGATCCTCAAGGAGCGGTACGGGCTGCGCGCGCCGGTCGCGCGGCTGCTGGCGGAGCAGAACGCCGCCTATCTGGACCTGGCCCGTGCGGGGACCCGGACGTTCCCCGGGATGCGCAGGTTCGTGGAGCGGCTGCACGCCGACGGCGTTCCCATGGCGGTGGCGTCCGGCTCCTCGCGCGAGGCGATCGAAGCCGTGCTGGCCGGGACCGGCCTGGACGCGCTGCTGAGCGTCACGGTCTCGGCCGAGGAGGTCGCGCGCGGGAAGCCCGCCCCGGACGTGTTCCTGGAGGCGGCCCGACGGCTCGGCGCGGAGCCCGCCGACTGCGTGGTGGTCGAGGACGCGGCGCCGGGCGCGGAGGCCGCCCGTGCGGCGGGCATGGAGTGCCTGGCGATCCCCTCCGTGGCGGCCGCCGCCCACCACCCGGCCTTCACCTCGGCGGGGCTGCTCTTCCGCGGCGGACCGGGGGAGTTCGACGTGGAGACCGCCTACGAATGGCTCGGCGAGCACCGGGCTGCCTGATTCCCGGTCGGGGGGAAGAGGGCGGCCCGGTCCGGGGTTGGTAGAACCGTGAACGACTTCGCGGAGCGGGACCCGGCGGCAGTGGACGTGGTGGTCATCGGCGCGGGGCAGGCGGGCCTGTCCGGCGCCTACCACCTCGCCCGGGCGGGCATCGGCCACGTCGTCCTGGACCGCTCGCCCCGCCCCGGCGGGGCCTGGCAGTTCCGCTGGCCCACCCTCACGTACGGCAAGGTGCACGGCATGCACGCGCTGCCCGGCATGGAGCTGACCGGCGCGGACCCGCTGCGGCCGTCCGCCGAGGTGATCGGGGAATACTTCGCCGCGTACGAGGACCGGTTCGGCCTGCGCGTGCGCCGCCCGGTGGCCGTCACGGCGGTACGGAACGGCTCGGACGGGCGGCTGCTGGTGGAGGCGGCGTCCGGCGAGCGGTGGTCCGCGCGGGCGCTGATCAACGCCACCGGCACCTGGGAGCGGCCGTTCTGGCCCCGCTATCCGGGCCGGCAGACCTTCCGGGGCCGCCAGCTGCACACCGCGCACTACCCGGGGCCGGCCGCGTTCGTCGGGGCCCGGGTGGTGGTCGTGGGCGGCGGCACCTCGGCGGTGCAGCACCTGCTGGAGATCTCCGAGGTGGCGGTGGGGACCACCTGGGTGACGCGCCGCCCGCCGGTGTTCCGCGACTCCGGCTTCGGTGCGGCCGAGGGCCGGGCGGCGGTGGCGCTGGTCGAGGAGCGGGTGCGGCGCGGGCTGCCCCCGCAGAGCGTGGTCAGTGTGACCGGACTGGCGCTGAACGATGCCGTACGGGCCGGGCTGGATTCGGGGGTGCTGGAGCGCAGGCCGGTGTTCGACCGGATCACCCCGGCCGGCGTCGCCTGGGCCGACGGGCGGAGCGAGGAAGCCGACGTGATCCTGTGGGCCACCGGATTCCGGGCGGCCGTCGACCACCTGGCTCCGCTGCGCCTGCGGGAACCGGGCGGCGGCATCCGGCTGGCGGGCACCCGGGCGGTCCGCGACGAGCGGATCCACCTGGTCGGCTACGGCCCCTCGGCCTCCACCATCGGGGCCAACCGCGCGGGCGGCGCCGCCGTCCGCGAGATCCGCCGCCTCCTGGCCCGCGGAACCGCCGCGATCCCTGGAAACCGTCCGGCCCTGACGGGGGCCGTCGCCCGCTGAGCCGTCCCGCGCACGTTCCCGCTAGTCCGGGCGGGGGGCCTTGCCGGTCGCCGCGGCGCGCAGTGCGTTGAACTCCGCGACGTGCTTCTGGTGTTCCTCGTACGTCGTCGAGAAGCGGGTGTCACCGGGTTTCACGGTGACGAAGAACAGCCAGTCGCCGGGCGGGGGCGTGACCGCCGCCGCCATGGCGTCGAGGCCGGGACTGTCGATGGGAGTGGGCGGCAGGCCCTGGCGCCGGTAGGTGTTGAAGGGGGTGTCGAGCCGGGTCTCGCCGAGGGTGGTGTCGACCGTCCTGCGGTTCAGCGCGTAATGGAGGGTGGAGTCCATCTGGAGCGGCATCGACCGCGCCAGCCGGTTGTGGACGACCCGGGCGACCTTGCCCATGTCCGCGCGGGTGTCGGCCTCCGCCTCGATGATGCTGGCCAGGACGACGGTCTGGTACGGGGTGATGCCGAGGGCCGTGGCCGCGGCCGCGACGGCCGGGGTGGCCAGCTTCCGGTTCGCCGTCCCCACCATCGCCCTGAGCAGCGTGGCCGGGGTGGAGTTCGCGGTCACCGGGTACGTGGCCGGGAAGAGGTAGCCCTCCGGGTTGCCCTTCGCCTCCGGGGGCAGGTCCAACCCGGCCGTGGCGACGGCCGACCGTGCGGAGCCCGCGGGCAGGTTCAGTTCCCGGTCGATGGCGGCGTAGATCTGGGCGGCCCGGTGTCCCTCGGGGATCAGCAGCCTGCGTGGTTGCTCCGGCTCCGGCGCGTCGGGACGCAGCAACGGGATCAGGACCGCGGCCCCGAGCCCGAGGCCGAGGAGCGTGCCGAGGAGGAGCGCCATCCGGCCCCGGCGGGTGAGCCGGGAGCGGCGCTGCGACGACCGGTAGCCATGACGCATGCGGGCACGCTAACCCGCCGGGGGCCACATTCCGGGCAGCCGGCCGGTGTGCCCGTCATACCGTCACACGTTCACCGGGGCCGGCACGGCTTCCTCCGCCGGGCCGCCGCGAGCGGTGTTCCCGTTCAGCGTCTTCGTATGCGGCGTGCCGGTACGGGAGGCGGGCTCGCCGTCGGCCGGCCGCGGCGCCGACTCGGCGTCCCGGTCCCGGCGGACGAGGGCGGCGTACCGTCCGTCGGCGGCGAGGAGTTCCTCGTGCGTACCGCGTTCGGCTATGCGTCCGGCGTCCAGGACCACGATCTGGTCGGCGTCGCGCACGGTGGAGAGCCGGTGCGCGATGGTGATGGTGGTGCGGCCCGCGGACAGCTTGTCGATGGCCTGCTGCACCGCGTGCTCGGTACGGGTGTCCAGCGCGCTGGTCGCCTCGTCGAGGATCAGGACCGGCGGGTCGCGCAGGATGGTGCGGGCGATGGCCAGGCGCTGCTTCTCGCCTCCGGAGAACCGGTAGCCGCGTTCACCGACCAGCGTGTCGTACCCGTCGGGCAGGGACTCGATGTGGTCGTGGATCTGGGCGGCGCGGGCAGCCTCGGCTATCTCCTCGTCGGTGGCGTCGGGCTTGGCGAAGCGCAGGTTGTCGGCGACGGAGGCGTGGAAGAGGTAGGTCTCCTGGGAGACCACGCCTATGGACCGGGCCAGCGAGTCGAAGTCGAGGTCGCGGACATCGATCCCGTCGAGGGCGACCCGTCCGCCGGTGACGTCGTAGAGCCGGGGCACCAGGTAGCTGAGGGTGCTCTTGCCGGAACCGGTGGGGCCGACCACCGCGAGGGAGCTACCGGCCGGGACGGTGACGTCGATGCCGGTGAGCGTGGGCCCGCTCTTGCCGTCGTAGGCGAAGTGCACGTCCTCCAGCCGGACCTCGCCCTTCGCGCGGCCGATGCGCACCGCGTCCTCGCGTTCGGTGATGTCCACCGGCAGGTCGAGGTACTCGAAGATGCGGGCGAACAGCGCGAGCGAGGTCTGGATCTGCACACCGGTCGACAGCAGGCTCACCGCGGGCCGGAACAGGCCCTGCTGGAGGGTGACGAAGGCGACGAGGGTACCGACGGAAAGCGACGGCGCACCGGTCTGGAGGGCTATGCCGGCGGCCCAGTAGATGAGCGCGGGCATGGCGGCCATGACGATGCCGATCGTGGACATCCGCCAGCGTCCGGCCATGCTGGAGCGCACTTCGAGGCCGACCAGCTTCTCGGATTCCTCGGAGAAGGATTGGGTCAGGGAGTCCGCCCGGCCCATGGTGCGGCCGAGCAGGATGCCGCTGACCGACAGGGACTCGGTGACCGTGGCGGCCATGGCCGCCATCTGCTTCTGCCGCTGGGTGGTGATCTTCTTGCGCTCACGCCCGACCCGCCGGCTGATCCAGACGAAGACGGGCAGCAGCACGAGCGAGACCAGGGTCAGCCGCCAGTCGAGGGCGAGCATCGCGACGATGGAGGCGATCACGGCCGTGAGGTTGGAGACCAGGGACGTCGCGGTGGAGGTGACGGTGGCCTGCATGCCACCGATGTCGTTGGCTATCCGGGACTGGACCTCACCGGTACGCGTGCGGGTGAAGAAGGCCAGCGGCATGCGCTGGAGCTGGGCGTAGACGGCGGTGCGCAGGTCGTGCATCACGCGCTGGCCGACGGTGGTGGAGATCAGGGTCTGGAGCACGCCGAACACGCTGGTGACCACGGCGGTGAGGATCATGCCGAGGGCGAGCAGGCTCAGCAGGCCCGTCCTCCCCTGCGGGATCGCCACGTCGAGGATCGCCTTGAGCAGGAACGGCGAGGCGACGGCGACCAGCGAGGAGGCGGCGACGAGCGCGCCGACCACGGCGAGGCGGCCGCGGTAGGGCCGGAACAGGCCCATGATGCGGCGCAACTGGCGGGGCTGCTCCGCCGGGTCCGGGCGGTTGGGATCGAGGGATTCCCTGGACGGCGTCCATTCGGGTTCTTTGGGGCGCATGGGCCTCCTTCTGACGAGACTCCGCTGAGCATAGCTCATTGTTACCTATGCTCACAATGAGTCTGGTCCTGATACTCTTCCCATTATGAGGACCGCAGCATGAGCACCGCTTCCGATTCCACCGTGACCAGCCCGGACGGCGCCGACGGCGTCGATGCGCCCGACAGCGACGACGGCGTCCTCGCCGAACAGCTGCTGCGCCTGACCCGCCGGCTCCACCGCATCCAGAAGCGCCATCTCGAACCCCTCGGGATCACTCCAGCCCAGTCAAGGCTGCTCCGGCTGGTCTCGCATTACGACAGCGGCGAACCGCCCCGGATGGCGGAGCTCGCCGCCCGCCTCGAAGTCGTCCCCCGGGCCGTGACCACGCTGGTCGACGGCCTGGAGGCGGCCGACTGCGTGCGCCGGGTGCCCGACCCCGCCAACCGGCGGGTCATCCGGATCGAGCTGACCGACACCGGACGGTCCACCCTGCGCCGCCTGCGCAACGCGCGGACCGCCGCGGCCGAGGAGATCCTCGCTCCCTTGACCGCCGCGCAGCGCGAGGTGCTCGGCGGTCTGCTCGACGCCCTGGCCGGCGCTCCGGCGGAGCACGGCTGCTGAAGGCCCCGGCTGGACGGCAGTTGACCTGCCTGCATAGCAACCGGAGCGCCCGTAAACCTCGTTGCCGACGTCCCCCGCGGCAAGAAAATCGTTTGCCGGGGCCTGGTCCGGAAGACGAACCTTGTGTGGTTTGAGCCACTCGACCGTCATGGGGCGTCATGCAGATCAGCGATCTTCCGCATCCGGATCCCGGAGTACCCGACGCCCGCTCCGGCCCCCGGTTCCTGCTCTGGCTGGGCGGTACCCAACTGGGCGGGCAGGCCAGGAGCCTGGGCTGGGGCCTGCTCCACCACTGCGCCATCGCCGGACTGCCGTTCGCGGTCGGCCTCGGCGTCGAGGCGGCCGTGCAAGGCGACGGCCACCGGCTGCTGCTCGTCGGCGCGCTGATCGCGCTGCTCGGTGTCGCCATCTCCCTCGGCGACACCATGCTGCACCGGACCAGCGTCACCAACTGGATCACCGCCGCCGCCCGGGTGCAGCAACTGCTCGCCCGCAAGACCGCCGACCTGGGCTCCGCCCTGACCCGCCAGGTGGCGGCCGGTGAGGTGGTCGCCGTATCGACGGCCGACGTGGAGAAGATCGGCTGGTTCGTCGAAGCGGTCTCCCGCTTCCTCGCGGCGGCCGTCGCCATCGTCGCCGTCTGCGTGGCCCTCGTGCTGTACGCGCCCTCCCTCGGCGTCGTCGTCGCCGTCGGGATGCCGCTGCTGGCCCTGTCCTCCCTGCCCCTGCTCCCCCGTGCCACCCGGCGCGCCGACGTCCAGCGGGAGAAGGCGGGCAAGGCGACGGAACTGGCCTCGGACACCGTGGCGGGGCTGCGCGTCCTGCGCGGCATCGGCGGCGAGGAACTGTTCCTGGGCCGCTACCGCGAGGCCTCGCAGGAGGTACGTACGGCCGCGGTGCGCAGTGCGCGCATGTGGGCCCTGATCTCGGCCGTCCAGGTGTTCCTGCCGGGAGTGCTGCTGATCACGGTGGTCTGGTACGGCTCCTCGCTCGTCCTGGACGAACGGCTCGCGGTCGGTGAACTCGTCGCGGTGTTCAGCGCGGTGTCGCTGCTGCTGTACCCCTTGCGCAGCGTGGAGGAGATCGCCATGGCCTACTCGTTCTCGCGGCCCTCCGCCACCCGCGCGGCCCGCGTACTGCGCCTGACGCGCGACGGGGCCGGGACGCCGGCGAAGGCCGCCGCTCCCGTCCGGGCCCCCGCTCCGGGCGGGGACCTGTACGACCCGCAGACCGGGCTGCTGGCTCCCGCGGGCCGGTTCACCGCCGTGGTGTGCGGGGACCCCGACCTCGCGGGGCGGCTCGCGGAACGCCTGGGCGGCCATCCCACGGGCGCCCGGGACGACCGGGCGTCGGTGCTGCTGGGAGGCGTGGCACTGGACGAGCTCGCGCTGGACACGGCGCGCCGGCTGGTCCTCGTACAGGACAAGGACCCGGTCCTGCTGTCCGGCACGCTGCGCGAGCTGTTCGACGTACCGGCGTCGGGGGCGGTGACCCCGGCGGCGGCACTGACGGCCGCCCAGTGCGGCGACGTACTGGAGGCCGTGCTCCAGTCTGCCCCCGAGGGCGTGCGGGACCCGATGGACGCCCGGATCACCGAGCGGGGACGGTCGCTGTCGGGCGGCCAGCGCCAACGGCTCGCGCTGGCCCGCTCGCTGGTCACCGACCCGGACGTGCTGGTGCTGGACGAGCCGACCTCGGCGGTCGACTCGCACACGGAGGCGCGCATCGCCGACGGCATCGCGGGACTGCGCGCCGGGCGCACGACCGTGGTCCTGGCCTCCTCGCCGCTGGTGCTGGACCGCGCCGACCGGGTCGTCCTGATCCACGGGGGCGTGGCCCTGCCGGCCGGGACCCACCGCGAACTGCTGCGCGAGGAGCCGCGGTACCGGGCGGTCGTCACCCGCGAGAGCGAGCAGGAACAGCGCCCCGACGGGCTGCCCCTGACCGCGCTGGACGCGGAGATCACCGACCGGCTCGACGAAGAACTCACCGAAATCGAGGGATCCGCATGATCGGCCTCGCACCGCCGCACTACGATCCGGCGGCCCCCGAGTCGGCCCCGACGCTGCCCGTCGGCACGTCGGCGACCGTACGGGGCTATGTGCGCGGCCTGTTGCGACGGCACCGGCGGGCCTTCGTGCTGCTGGTGGGCGTCAACACGGTCGCGGTGATCGCCTCCATGGCGGGTCCGTACCTGCTCGGGCGGGTCGTCGACGACCTCGCGGCGGGGGCGCGCGAACTGCACCTGGCGCGCGTGGGCCTGCTGTTCGCGCTGGCACTCGCCGTCCAGACCTGCTTCGTACGCCTGGTCCGGCTGCGCGGGGCGATGCTCGGCGAGGAAATGCTGGCCGACCTGCGCGAGGACTTCCTCGTGCGTTCGGTCGGGCTGCCGCCCGGCGTGCTGGAGCGGGCCGGGACCGGTGACCTGCTGTCACGGATCACCACCGACATCGACCGGCTGGCCAACGCGATGCGGGAGGCCGTGCCGCAGCTGTCCGTCGGCGTGGTGTGGGCGGGGCTGCTCTTCGGGGCGCTGGCGGTGACCGCGCCGCCGCTGGCGCTGGCCGCGCTGGTGGCGCTGCCGGTGCTGGTGGCCGGCTGCCGCTGGTACTTCCGGCGGGCGCCCGCCGCGTACCGCTCCGAGGCGGCCGGCTACGCGGCGGTCTCGGCGGCGCTGACCGAGACGGTGGACGCGGGGCGCACGATCGAGGCGCACCGGCTCGGGCGGCGCCGGGTGGCGCTGTCGGAACAGCGCATCCGCCAGTGGACCGCGTGGGAGCGCTACACCCTGTACCTGCGGTCCGTGCTGTTCCCCGTCATCAACGTCACCTACGTGACGATCCTCGGCTCCGTGCTGATGATCGGCGGCTACTGCGTACTGCGCGGCTGGATGTCGGTGGGGCAGCTGACGACCGGCGCACTGCTGGCCCAGATGATGGTCGACCCGATCGGACTGATCCTGCGCTGGTACGACGAACTACAGGTCGCGCAGGTGTCGCTGGGGCGCCTCGTCGGCATCCGCGAGATCGAGCCCGACGGCGGTGACGCGAGCGTCTCCCCGCAGGGGCGGACGGTCCGGGCCGATGAGGTGCGCTTCGGCTACCGCGAGGGCGTGGACGTCCTGCACCGGGTGTCGATGTCCGTGCCGCCGGGGACCCGGATGGCGCTGGTCGGGCCGTCGGGTGCGGGCAAGTCGACCCTGGGCCGGCTGCTGGCGGGCATCTACGCGCCACGGGCCGGCGAGGTCACCCTCGGCGGGGCGCGGCTGTCGCGGATGCCGGCGGAGCGGGTGCGCGAGCACGTGGCGCTGGTCAACCAGGAGCACCACGTCTTCGTCGGCTCGCTCCGGGACAACCTGCGGCTGGCGCGGACCGGTGCCCGGGACGGCGAACTGTGGTCGGCGCTGGCGGCGGTGGACGCGGACGGCTGGGCGCGGGCCCTGGAGGCGGGGCTGGACACCGAGGTCGGTTCGGGCGCCGCGGCGCTGACTCCGGCCCAGGCGCAGCAGGTGGCGCTGGCCCGGCTGGTGCTGGCGGATCCGCACACGCTGGTGCTGGACGAGGCCACCTCGCTGCTGGATCCGCGGGCGGCCCGGCACCTGGAGCGTTCGCTGGCCCGGGTACTGGAGGGCCGTACGGTCATCGCGATCGCGCACCGGCTGCACACCGCGCACGACGCGGATGTGATCGCGGTGGTCGAGGACGGCCGGATCAGCGAGTCCGGCTCGCACGGGGAACTCGTCGCTGCGGACGGCGCCTACGCGGCGCTGTGGCGGTCCTGGCACGGGTGAGGCCCTGCCGCGCGGGTGCGGCGGGACCGCGCCGTGGGGCGGGACCGCGCGGACGCCACGCGTGGGTCGGTGGCGTCCGCGCGGCCGCTCGGGGCGCCCCTATGCCTTGCGGAGGCGGTCGATGATGCCGTCGAGGTCGCGCCACATCATGTAGTCGCGGACGAAGTGGCCGCCGGGCTCCTCGTGCCACTCGTGCGGGATCCCGGCCCGGTCGAGAAGGCCGCGGAACTCCCGCTGGCCCGCGAGGACCTGCGTTTCGTTGAACGAGTCGAACGCGTTGGTCGGGTCGGGGCTGGTTCCGGCGACGAGGAAGACCCGCTTGTTGCGGTAGCTCTCGATGCGCTCGACCGGGTTGTCCGCGGTGACCCGGGCCTGGTCCCAGGGCACGCCGTAGACGGTGCCGCCGGCCAGGTCGAGCGCGGCGGAGGACAGGTTGGCCCAGTGCACGACCGCCCCGTTGTCCCGGCGCACGCTGGCGGGCCCGGAGTGGGAGCTCACCGAGGCGAAGTGGCCCCAGTATTTGGCCGCGTACTTGAGGGCGCCGAAGCCGCCCATCGAGAACCCGGCGACGGCGCGGCCGTCGTACTCGGCGAACGTCCGGAAGTTCGCCTCGACCCAGGGCAGCAGCTGGTTGATGTGGAAGGCCTCCCAGTTGCGGGGGCCGGTGTTGGAGCTGACGGCGTTGGAGTACCAGCCCGCGTGTCCGCCGTCCGGCATGACCACGATGATCGGCCTGCCGGCGGTCCAGGCACGGATACCGAGCCGGTCGAAGGTGATGAAGTCCTGGTCGGTGCCGCCGCCGTGGAAGAGGTAGAGGACGGGGTAGGTGCGTCCGCTGGTGTGGTAGTCGTCGGGGAGCAGGACGTTGACGGCGGGCTGCCAGCCGATCGCGTCGGTCTGGAAGCGGTAGTACCACATGCGGGCGTCGCCCTCGTTGTGGTCGACGATGCGCAGCCCGAAACCGTCTCCGGCCGCGCTCGCCGCCGATGCCGTCCCGAGGACGCCCGCGCCGCCGAGGGCCATGGCGGCGGAGAGTCCGCCGACGGACTTCAGAACGCTCCTGCGGGTGGGGCGGTGCTCGCTCACGGTGACCTCCTGGTCGATGGGTAAGGCTGTTACGTCAGTTGGTGGTGGTCCAGGTGCCCCGGTCGGGGCTCCAGTGGATGGAGGCCTTCTGGAACCGCTGGACCTTGCCGCCCGGCTCGTCGCTCTCGTCACCGGCCGGGTAGCCGAACACGCCCTCGTGTCCACCCGCGTGGAACGCCTGGTAGATCGCACCGTGCACCACGTGCGTGCCCGTCTGCGGCGACCACATGAACAGGCCCTGCTCGAAGAACTGGTACCGGCCCCGCGTCCCGTCCGGCGCCTGCGCCGCATCCGCCTCGTCCATCGTCGGGAAACCCCAACGACGCTCCGCGTCCGACGCCCAGAACTTGTTCAGGATCTCCCCGTACACCGCGAACGCCGCATCCGGATGCCAGATCACGATCCCGTTGCGGAAGCCCTGGAAGCGGCCGCCCATCATGGAGTCGCGTTCACCGGAAGTCGGCGGCCCCAGCACGCTGTCCAGGCCGCCCATGCCGTCGTACTTGACCCTGATCGCGCCGTACGGCATCAGGTCGTCCAGCGTGTTGTAGCGCCGGGGCGTGAATCCGCGCAGGCCGTTGCCCCACACCCGCTCCTCGGCCACGTGCCCGAAGTCGTACGTCTCGCGCACCACCGGCTGGGTGTGGGCGGCGTCGGCCCACCGGACGAACAGCGCCACGTGGTCGGTGCCGTCGGAGTCGCGCAGCAGGGCGTCGCCCGGCTGCAGGTCGGCTGCGGGAATGTCGGAGGTGACGTTCCACAGGCTCCAGGTCGTCAGTGACGAACCCAGGTGCCAGGCCATCGACACGAAGCCCGAGCAGTCGGGGCGGTAGCAGCCGAACTGGTTGGGGTAGCAGCCGCTCTGGCTGTAGGGCACCTGCTCGGCGACCCAGGACCAGGCGCGGTCCATGACCTCTCCGCGCCCGATCGAGCCGTCCGGTTCGGAGGCGCTCGCGGCGGGTGCCGGGAAGAGCGTGACCGCGAGGGCGGCGAGCAGCGGCGCCGTGGCCTTGGCCAGGCGCCGGAGGATCAGCGATCTCATGGCTTCTCCCGGTCAGTTGGTGGTGGTCCAGGTGCCCCGGTCGGGGCTCCAGTGGATGGAGGCCTTCTGGAACCGCTGGACCTTGCCGCCCGGCTCGTCGCTCTCGTCACCGGCCGGGTAGCCGAACACGCCCTCGTGACCACCCGCGTGGAACGCCTGGTAGATCGCACCGTGCACCACGTGCGTGCCCGTCTGCGGCGACCACATGAACAGGCCCTGCTCGAAGAACTGGTACCGGCCCCGCGTCCCGTCCGGCGCCTGCGCCGCATCCGCCTCGTCCATCGTCGGGAAACCCCAACGACGCTCCGCGTCCGACGCCCAGAACTTGTTCAGGATCTCCCCGTACACCGCGAACGCCGCATCCGGATGCCAGATCACGATCCCGTTCTGGAACAGCTGGAACCGCCCGCCGAGCTGGGCGGCCTCCTCGGCGCGCAGCGGCCATCCGAGGGGGCCGTCGTGGCCGCCCGTGCCGTAGTACTTGGCGCCGATCGTCCCGTAGGGCTGGAAGGCCTCGTCCCGCATCTGCCGGGCGACGTCCTCCGCTTGGGGGTAGCGTTCCGGGTAGCCGGACCGCTGGACGGCCTGGGCGAGTTCCCCGGCGCTGCTGCCCTCCATGCCGGGCTCCATCTGCTGGGCCACCTCGAAGAACTTGTTCGCCGCGTAGTCGACGTCCAGGACCTGCTCCGGGGAGCCCCAGCCCTGGGAGGGCCGCTGCTGGAAGACGCCCAGCGAATCCCGGTCGCCGCAGTCCAGGTTGTTCATCCGGGATTCCACCCAGCCGGTCTCGAAGCCGGCCAGCATCACCTTGTCGGACACTCCCCGGCGCTGTCCGACCTCGTAGACCTTGCGGGTCACGTTGATGTCCCGGTCCGGGGGGATGTCGCAGTACGACTCGGCCGTCCTGGCGTGCCCGAGGGGGCCGGGCACGCCGGCCGCGGTGCGGGCGGACGCGGGGCCGCCGCCGAGGGCGGACACGGCCGCAGCGACCAGGAGGACCGCCGTCACGGATCTCGCGCGCCCAGCTGTTGTGCCACGCACGTTGCAGCTCCTTTGCATCGGAATCACGGTGTGGTGCGGGGGCGTTCGGCGTACCGGGGCGAACGGGCTGCGTGCGCGGCCGGCCCACCGACAGCCGCAAGCTAGCCGCGGGCGGGCCGGCCAGGGCATCCGGAACGATCCGGAGTGACAGCGCCGGAGCGTCTCCGATAGGGATGGGCGGTACGACCGGCTGCGCGGCCCGGGTCAGCGTCCGGAGGCCGGGGCCGGGCACGGCGGGACGTCGGGGCGGTCCTTGGTGCGTACGGCGGGCAGCCAGGCGGTGGGCCGGGCCGAGCCGGCGGGCAGGCGGACGCGGAACCACTGGGGGGACCAGGTGTCCCGCTCGTCGATGATGGGAATGCCGTGCGCGAGCAGGCAGTCGACGGCCAGCTCGTCGCCTTGCCACACCCGGGTCGGGACCACGTTGTCCGAGGTGTAGGGCCGCTGGGGGTCGACGGCGAGACCGAGGCTGCAGTCGGGGTCCCGGTCGGTGCGGGCGGTGCAGCTCGGTTCGGCGTTGAACACCCGGATGCGGCCTGCGGCTCGGATGGGGCCGGACGGGGCGTCAGGTGGGGCGTACGGTCCGCTCGCCGCGGCCGTCCCGCACACCAGCGCGGACACGAGGACGGCTCGGACGGCCCTGCGCATCCGGCGCGTGGTGGTCTGCCGGGGTTCTTTCGGGGCGTCCGGCCGGGCGGTGACGCGCGCCAGCAGGCTCTCCGCCGTGTGGGCGGCGCGGGCGGCGTGGGTGGGGGCCAGGCAGTCGGCGGTCAGGGCGCGCCAGAAGGGCGGTACGGCGGGGTCCAGGCGCAGGGGGGCGCGCCCGTCGGCGTACTCCTGCGCCGCGGCGCCGCGCGCCATGGGCGTGGCGCCGGGGAAGGGCGGGGTACCGGACGCGAACACCTCGTGGATCACTATCCCGAGGGCCCAGATGTCGGCGCTCGGCCGGACTTGGACGCCGTGTTCGCCGAGGGGGGCCTTCCAGCGCTCGGGCGGGAGGTAGTCGAAGGTGCCCATCGGGGGCGCGTAGCCGTGGGTGCCGCGGGTGCCGGTGAGTTCGGCGGCGAGACCGAAGTCGGAGAGTCTGACCGAACCGTCAGCCATGAGCAGGACGTTGTCCGGTTTGAGGTCTCCGTGTACCCAGCCGGTGCGGTGCAGGTGGGCGAGACCCTCACAGATCCCGGTGATCAGCCGCGCGCCTTCGGGCTCGCTGACGGCGCCCGCCCGCAGGAGGTCCCGCAGGCTGTGCCGGGCCCGCTCCATGACGAGGACGAGCGCACCGTCCAGGAACGGGTGGTCCGGCTCGCTGAGCACGACGGAGTCCAGGAGCCGGATCAGCCTGGGGTGGCCCGCTCGGCGGCCGAGTTCCACCTCGCGCCGGGCGGTGTCCACGACGCTGCGGGCCTGGCGCGGGGCGAGCCCGGAGGTCGGCAGGAACTTGAGCGCGACCCCGTCCCCCACGGGATTCTCCGCGCCGATCGGGCGGCCGGCGTAGACCGTTCCCCAGCCACCGGCCGCGATCGGCCCGGTGACTTCCCAGCGCCCGACGCGGTAGCCGCGCGGAAGCAGCTCCGTACAGTCACTTCCCGAGGTGTCGGCCGGGCCGTGCACCTTCCCCTCCTCCGGTCGGCTCGGTGCGCGGGCTCGTCCCGTTCCGGGGCGGCAGGAGCGCCAGGTGCTCTTCCCGTACGAGCCCGAACCGCAGGGCGAGGCCGACGATCGACTCCCGTTTGCCGTTGCGGCGGGCTCCGCGGCCGGGGTCCTGCTCGACGGGCGGGGCGACCCGCATCTTCTCCTCGGCGAGGTAGTCGATGTGCGAGCTGACCGCGCGTGCCGTGAGCCGGCCGCAGGCCGGGTGGTCCCTGAGCCGTTCGACGATCTGGGGCGTGGTGGGCACCGCGACCGGTGACTCGTCGCGCAGCCGCGGTTCGCAGAGCGCCACCAGGACGAGGAAGTAGGTGGCCGTCTCGTCCAGGGAGTACGCGGTCACGGTGCGGCCGCCCCACTGGCCGCCGGCGCCGCCCAGGGCGCCCGGGTCGAGGTAGACGTGGTCGGGGGCGAACACCTGGAAGGAGACGGTGGTGTCGCGGCGGGTGGGCAGTACGACGCGGGAGAACTCGAAGGGGATGGGAGCTCCGGCCCGGCGCGGCGGGACCCTCAGGTACTCGCCGGCCCCTTCGGGGTTTTCCACGAGGTAGCTCTGGGTCGCGCTGAGGTTGCTGAGCTGCCAGTGGTCGTCGGTCACCCGGATCTCGCCCGCCAGCCGGGAGATCGCGGCGTCGACGAGGCGGAGTTCGACCGGCGTCGAGGCCGACCCCCGCCCGAACCGGGCGACTTCCCCCGGACCGAGGCGCAACGTCACCGCTTCGTCGCCCGGTTCCGCGCCGCCCGTGCCGCCGCTCCCCGGCGGCAGGTAGATCACTATCCCGCTCACAGCCCGCTCCTCGCCCCCGCACGGGCGGTCGTCACGCCCGCCGAACGTTATACATCCCGGGGAAACCGGCACTGCCCGGTCTTTGGCCGTAATGAGCCGGTACGCACCGTGCCGCCGCCGGGCCCGGTACGGTCACTTCGGGCCGTAGGGGCGCGGGACGGACCTGTTCGCGCGGCCGTCGCAGACGCCACTCGACCGTCCCGCCGCCCTGCCCCGCCGCCGCCGAAACGGCGCGAACCGCACCCCTTGCCGGCTCAGTAGACGACGGTGATCCGGCGCGCCGGGCCGTCCACCCGGATCCGTCCGCCGACGGGGATCACGAGCTGGGGATCGGTGTGGCCGAGATCCACGTCGAACACCACCATGGTGTCGGGGGCGTACTGCCGCAGGGCACGCAGGACGGCTTCCCGCTGTTCCCGGCGGAAGTGTTCCTTCTCCCGCGCGTCGAGCCGGTTCTCGAACGACCAGCTCCTCGCCCTGCCCATCAACAGCGCGGGGAACTGCCGGAGCAATCCGCGTTCGCCCATGTTCCGAAGGATCCGGTAGACCTCCTCGGCGCGCGGCATCTCTTCGGACGTTTCGAGGAAGAGCACGTCACCGGCGTATGTCTCGACGGGCAGTACCGCGCGATCGGCCATCAGCAGCCAGGAGATGATCTCCAGGTTGCCGCCCCAGCTGAGCCCTTCGACCACGAGGTCGCCGTTGTGCCAGGACCAGCCACCGGCGGGTTCCATCTCGGGTTCGGACTCGAAGGTGCGGGGGTCGTCCCAGGGACGGCCGATGTCCCCGTACCCGGCTGCGGGAGTGAGCTCGTACTCGCCGGAGGTGAACAGCGCCGCCCTGAGGGAGTCCGCGGTCAGCGGGTGCATGGTGCCGGGCCGCGCGAACTCGACCATGACCGTGCCGCCGTGATATCCGACGATGCCCAGGTTCCGCAGGTACAGCAGCAGGTTGGTGTTGTCGCTGTAACCGAGGAACGGCTTGGGGTTGGCGCGGAGGAGGCCCGGGTCGAGGTGCGGCAGGACGGTCAGTTGGTCATCGCCGCCGATGCTGGCGATCACTGCCTTGATGCCGGGGTCCGCGAAGGCCGCGTGGAGGTCCGCCGCGCGCGCGTGGGGCGTCGCGCCCATGGTGCGGGTCGTCGGATATTCCACCGGCTGCAACCCGAAGTCGTCCCGGAGCCTGCGCAGCCCCAGTTCGTAGGGCAGCGGGAAGGCACCCGGCAGACCGGACGAGGGGGACAGCACGGCGACCCGGTCTCCGGGGCGGGGCTTCGAGGGGTAGCGGGGATCCGTCATCCGATGATCATAGGAAGCGGCGGGCCAGTTTCTCGCGGACTCCCGCCCCGGCCCGGCGGAGGCGGCTAGATGAAGTTCAGGGCGCCCGCGCCGCCCGCCGCGCCGAGGAGCATGAACACCGGCATGAGGACCTTGAGCTCCACCCAGCTGCCGGCCCGGAAGCGCATCGGCTTGGGCGGACCGATCGGGTACCAGCGCTTGCCCGCGATGGGGAGCGGCCACAGGATCGGGCAGCCCGAGACGGTCAGCGCGTCGCCGATGTCGTGGACCAGGGCTCCGAGCACGATCGGCAGGCCCAGCCACAGGTACTCCTGGCCGGGCTCCGCGAACAGCCAGCCCGCGCCGTTGCCGGGCTGGTCGAGCACGCCGGCCAGGATCCAAGCGCTGGTAGCGCCCAGCAGCCACACCAGGATGTCGCTGGACATCCTGGCGGCCCGCCACAGCAGGCCCTCGACGGCCAGCACCAGGTGGACGAAGAGCAGGAGCAGGACACCCCAGCGGTCGGTGGTGACCGCCATGACGGAGGACCCGGCGCCGATGAGCACGGCCCACAGCCAGGTGTGCGTCAGGGTGCGGTGTCCGCCGCTGCGGCGGGCGTCGCGCGGGGCACGGGTCGCCTTGTAGACGGCGTAGGAGATCTTGTCGACCACCTCGCACAGCCCCCGGGACAGGGGCCCGAAGGCGCGCGAGATCGTCGCCGACTTGTGGTCGAGGTCGGGAGCGAGGGCGGCTCCGGCGCAGATGAGCGCGCCGACGACGAGGACGGGCCACGGCATCGGGTGTCCGGCGGCCGCGGCCGCCGCCCCCACCCCCAGCCAGGCCGCCGCGCCGGAGAGAGAGTGCGCCGGACCCATCATGTTTCTTTTCCCGCCCCGGTTCGGTCGTGTCGGGCCCCGGTGACTGATTCGCTCGGGCCGCGTCGACGGCACAGCGTACAGTCGGTGATCTTCCTTCCTGCCGCCGGTTGTCTGATCCGGCGGGAAGCCAGGCAAGATGGGGGGTGTGACCCTCATTGATCAGCTCCCGCCGACCGCCGACCCCGACGCCCTCTTCGAGGCTTTCTCCTCGTGGGCGGAGGACCAGGGCATCACCCTGTACCCGGCGCAGGAGGAGGCCCTGATCGAGGTCGTCTCCGGGGCGAACGTGGTCCTGTCCACCCCGACCGGCTCCGGAAAGAGCCTGGTCGCCGCGGGTGCGCACTTCACCGCCCTGGCCCAGGACAAGGTCACCTTCTACACCGCTCCGATCAAGGCGCTGGTGTCGGAGAAGTTCTTCGACCTGTGCAAGCTCTTCGGCACCGAGAACGTCGGCATGCTGACCGGCGACGCCTCCGTGAACGCGGACGCGCCGGTGATCTGCTGCACCGCGGAGGTACTGGCCTCGATCGCGCTGCGCGACGGGAAGTACGCCGACATCGGCCAGGTCGTCATGGACGAGTTCCACTTCTATGCCGAGCCGGACCGCGGCTGGGCGTGGCAGATCCCGCTGCTGGAGCTGCCGCAGGCACAGTTCGTCCTGATGTCGGCGACCCTCGGCGACATGAAGCGGTTCGAGGAGGACCTGACCCGGCGCACCGGGCGGCCGACCTCGGTGGTCCGCTCCGCGACCCGGCCCGTCCCGCTGTCGTACGAGTACGTCACCACGCCGATCACCGACACCATCACCGAGCTGCTGGACACCCGGCAGGCTCCGGTGTACATCGTGCACTTCACCCAGGCCCAGGCGGTCGAGCGGGCGCAGTCGCTGATGAGCATCAACATGTGCACCCGCGAGGAGAAGGACAAGATCGCGGAGTTGATCGGCAACTTCCGCTTCACCACCAAGTTCGGCCAGAACCTCTCCCGCTACGTGCGCCACGGCATCGGCGTACACCACGCGGGCATGCTGCCCAAGTACCGCCGCCTGGTGGAGAAGCTGGCGCAGGCCGGCCTGCTGAAGGTCATCTGCGGTACCGACACGCTCGGTGTGGGCGTCAACGTACCCATCCGCACGGTGCTGTTCACCGCACTCACCAAGTACGACGGCAGCCGGGTGCGGACGCTGCGGGCCCGCGAGTTCCACCAGATCGCCGGCCGCGCCGGGCGGGCCGGCTTCGACACGGCGGGCTATGTCGTGGCGCAGGCGCCCGAGCACGTCATCGAGAACGAGAAGGCGCTCGCCAAGGCCGGCGACGACCCGAAGAAGCGCCGCAAGGTGGTCCGCAAGAAGGCGCCCGAGGGCTTCGTGGCGTGGTCGGACACCACCTTCGAGAAGCTGATCGCCGCCGACCCGGAGCCGCTCACCTCGCGCTTCAAGGTCACCAACATCATGCTGCTCTCGGTGATCGCCCGGCCGGGCGACGCCTTCCAGGCGATGCGCCACCTCCTGGAGGACAACCACGAGCCGCGCAAGGCCCAGCTGCGCCACATCCGCCGGGCCATCGCCATCTACCGCTCGCTGCTCGACGGCGGCGTGGTCGAGCGGCTCGACACCCCGGACGCGGAGGGCCGCAGCATCCGGCTCACCGTCGACCTCCAGCAGGACTTCGCGCTGAACCAGCCGCTGTCCACCTTCGCGCTCGCCGCCTTCGACCTGCTGGACCCGGAATCCCCGTCCTACGCCCTGGACATGGTGTCGGTCGTGGAATCCACCCTGGACGACCCCCGCCAGATCCTGGCCGCGCAGCAGAACAAGGAACGCGGCATGGCCGTGGGCGCGATGAAGGCCGACGGGATCGAGTACGAGGAGCGGATGGAACGGCTCCAGGACGTCACGTACCCGAAGCCCCTCGAAGAGCTGCTCCTGCACGCCTATGACGTGTACAGCAAGAGCCACCCCTGGGTTCGTGACCACCCGGTCTCCCCGAAGTCGATCATCCGCGACATGTACGAGCGGGCGATGACCTTCACCGAGTTCACCTCCTACTACGAGCTGGCCCGCACCGAGGGCATCGTGCTGCGCTACCTGGCCAGCGCGTACAAGGCGCTGGACCACACCATCCCCGACGACCTCAAGTCCGAAGACCTCCAGGACCTCATCGCCTGGCTGGGCGAGCTGGTGCGCCAGGTGGACTCCAGCCTGCTGGACGAGTGGGAGCAGCTGGCGAACCCGGAGGTGGAGACGGCGGAGGAAGCCCAGGAGAAGGCCGACCAGGTCAAGCCCGTCACCGCGAACCCGCGCGCCTTCCGGGTTCTCGTCCGCAACGCCATGTTCCGCCGGGTGGAGCTGGCCGCCCTGGACCACGTCAACGTACTGGGCGAGCTGGACGGCGACTCCGGCTGGGACGCCGACGCCTGGGGCGAGGCCCTGGACCGCTACTGGGACGAGTACGACGACCTGGGCACCGGCCCCGACGCGCGCGGACCGAAGCTCCTGCAGATCGAGGAGGACGCGGCGCACGGCCTGTGGCGCGTCCGGCAGACCTTCGCCGACCCGAACGGGGACCATGGCTGGGGCATCAGTGCCGAGGTCGACCTCGCGGCCTCCGACGAGGAGGGCCGCGCGGTCATCCGCGTCACCTCGGTCGGCGAGCTCGGCCAGCTCTGACCTGCCCCCGCAAGCCCGCGCCACCGGACCCGACGGACCCGACAGTGGAGAACCCCTGATGACGAACCCCGCCGAGAGACTGGTCGATCTGCTCGACCTGGAGCAGATCGAGGTCAACATCTTCCGGGGGGCCAGCCCCCAGGAGTCCCTCCAGCGCGTGTTCGGCGGGCAGGTCGCCGGCCAGGCGCTGGTGGCGGCCGGACGCACCACCGAGAGCGACCGGCCCGTCCACTCGCTGCACGCGTACTTCCTGCGCCCCGGCATCCCGGGGGTACCCATCGTGTACCAGGTGGAACGGGTGCGCGACGGGCGTTCCTTCACCACGCGCCGCGTCACCGCGGTCCAGCAGGGCAAGACCATCTTCAATCTGACCGCTTCCTTCCATCACCCGGAGGAGGGCGGCATCGAGCACCAGCTGCCTCCCCGCCTGGACTTCCCGCACCCTGACACGCTCCCGAAGGTGGTCGACGAGATCCGCGAGCACCTGGGCGCGCTGCCCGAGGCGCTGGAGCGGATGGCCCGCCGGCAGCCCTTCGACATCCGGTACGTGGACCGGCTCCGCTGGACTCCCGAGGAGCTCAAGGACGCCGATCCCCGCAGCGCGGTGTGGATGCGCGCCGTCGGCCCGCTGGGCGACGACCCCCTCGTCCACACCTGCGCCCTCACCTACGCCAGTGACATGACCCTCCTCGACGCCGTGCGCATCCCCGTCGAACCCCTGTGGGGGATGCGCGGTTTCGACATGGCCTCCCTGGACCACGCCATGTGGTTCCACCGGCCGTTCCGGGCGGACGAGTGGTTCCTGTACGACCAGGAGTCCCCCATCTCGCACGGCGGCCGGGGCCTGGCCCGCGGTCGTATCTACGACCTGGAGGGCAGGCTGCTCGTCTCGGTGGTCCAGGAAGGCCTCTTCCGTCCGTATCCGGCCCCGTCGGCCGCGCCGTCCGCCGCCTCCGCTTCCTCCACCTCGTCCGCGCCGCCGTCCCCGGAGAACTGAGCCCCACCGTGACCGCCCCTGCCCTCCCCTGTCCCTGCGGGCTGCCCGCCGCCTATCCGCAGTGCTGCGGCCGCTTCCACTCCGGTGAGCGACAGGCTCCCACCGCCGAACTGCTCATGCGCTCCCGGTTCAGCGCGTTCGCCGTCGGCAACACCGCCTACCTGCTGCGCTCCTGGCATTACTCGACCCGCCCGGCCGGCCTCGAACTGGACCCGGGCCAGCGCTGGGAGCGGCTGGAGGTCCTCGCCACCGAGCGTGGCGGGATGTTCGAGACGGAGGGTTCGGTGGAGTTCCGGGCGCACTACCGCGAGGGCCGGCACACCGGATCCCTGCACGAACTCAGCGGCTTCTCCCGGGAGGACGGGGCCTGGGTCTACGTCGGCCCCCTCTCCCCCGTCGACTTCGACTGACCGCGCGCCCCTGTCAGGGCGAAGTCCAGGCTGGTGCGGTACCAGTGGATCTCGTCCGGGTCCTGTGCCCGCAGCAGCCGCAGCGCCACGGCCGCGGCCGCCGGAAGCTGCGGATGCCCGTACGGCGGCGGTGGGGCGAGGGCGGCCAGCACGATCCGCTCCGCCGGGTCGGGCACCACCGCCCGCACTTCTTCCTCCGGGAGGACGGAGGCCAGTACGGCCGCCCGCTCCCAGGGATCGGTGGTTCGTCTCAGCAGCAGTCCCACATGCCGGCCGCGCCACGCCCGCGGCCGCAGGTCCGTCTTGGCCGCGATCAGCTCGCGGTCCGCCGCGGGCGCGATTCCCCTCAGCATTCCGGCCTCGCGGACGGCGAACTCCCGCAGTTCCGCCGCCAGGTAGAGCCAGACCACGGCCCGGTACCGGTTGATCCGGTAGCCGACCGGGATGAGGTGCCCGCAGCGTGCTAGCCGGGTCACCCGGCTCGGCCCGACGCCCAGGACCTCGGCCGCCGCGTCCGCGCCGGCCACGGTCTCGACCCGCGCGCGCAACGCCTCGGGAAATCTTTCGGCCGCGCGGACCCGGTCCAGCTCGGCGCGGGTGAAGCGGGCAGCCCCGCTGGGCGCCCGCGGGCCGGCACGCACCAGCCCCAGCTGCACGGCCCGGGCGAACTCCCCCCGTTTCAGCCCGACTTCCTGGGCCGCCCGGACAGCACCCGCCAGGTGCTCCTGCGGTGCGTCCCCCGACGTCTCCGCCCGCGCTCCGGGCACGGTCCGCCCGGGCGCGTCCAAGACGGCGCAGGCCTGCACATCACTCTTCATCACGGTCCTCCCCCACGAGTGGCGATCACTCTGCGTGAAGACCGTAACCGAATGCGACGACAGGGCGCAGGGCCTGTGGATAACTGCGGCTCTGGCAGCCGGCCGCGGCCGGGACCCTGCGGGCCTTCAGCCTCCCGTGATCCGCCGCTCCGTGACGCCCAGGTGCTCGCCCACCCGGTTCACCATCAGCGTCATCTCGTACGCGACCTGCACGATGTCCGCCTCGGCCGCACTCAGCGCGCACAGGCAGCTGCCCGCGCCCGCCGCCATCACGAACAGGAACCCCTCGTCGTACTCGACCATCGTCTGCCGGACGTCACCCGCCCGGAAGTGCCGCCCCGAGCCCTTCGCCAGGCTCTGCAGTCCGGCCGCGACCGCCGCCAGGTGCTCGGCGTCCTCCCGGGCCAGCCCGGCGCTCGCACCCGTGACCAGCCCGTCGTTGGACAGCACCACCGCGTGCCGGACTTGCGGCACCCTGCGCGTGAGATCGTCCAGTAGCCAGTCGAGCTGCTTGTCCAGTGCCATGTGGAGCCCCTCCCCGTCAGCGCGGCCCACGTGGCCGCGCCCCGCCCTGCTCGGTCGTTCGCAAGCCTTCCCCACCAGCTGCTTTCCGGCAAGGAGGACGGACCTCCGGCACGGAAATGACTCAAGAGGAACGGCGGGTGCCCGACCGGGCCGCTCGCCGCACCGGTTCTGCCCCACCGCCGCCGGTCAAGTCGGCCCGGCCGGCAGACCCACGGAGTCGAGCAGCCGGGCGGTGTGCACCCGCCCGGCATACTCGACCAGCCTGACCAGCACTTCCTTCCCCGAGTCCTTGTCCCGCGCGTCGCACAGCACCACCGGTGTCCCCTGCTCCAGGTCCAGGGCCCGCGCCACCTCGTCCGCTCCGTACCGGCGTGCCTGCGTGAAGCAGTTGACGGCCACGACGAACGGGATCCCCCGGTGCTCGAAGTAGTCCACGGCCGGAAAACAGTCCTCCAGTCGGCGCGTGTCCGCCAGCACCACCGCACCCAGCGCGCCCTGTGACAACTCGTCCCAGAGGAACCAGAACCGGTCCTGCCCCGGTGTCCCGAACAGGTACAGCGACAGCCCGGCCCTGATGGTGATCCGCCCGAAGTCCATGGCCACCGTGGTGGTCGTCTTCCGGCCGACGCCTCCCGTGTCGTCGACGAGCTCCCCCGCCCGGCTGAGCGCCTCCTCGGTCCGCAGCGGCCTGATCTCGCTGACCGCTCCGACCAGGGTGGTCTTGCCGGCCCCGAAACCGCCGGCTACGAGGATCTTGAGTGCGAGCGGAGCCGAATCGGCGTCCGCTCCGGCGGCCGGGGCCGGTCCGTCGTCCTGCAGTTCCATCACAGTGCTCGCAATCCTTCGATGACTTCCCGCAGAATCCGTTCGTCGGGCAGCCGGGCGGGCGGTACCGGCCGGTTGACCTTCACGTGACCGCCCTCCAGCAGGTCGCCCAGCAGTACCCGCACGACGCCCACCGGCAGGTCTGCGTCGGCGGCGAGTTCCGCCACCGACTGCGTCTGCGCCCGGCAGAGCCCGAGCAGCGCCCGGTGTTCGGGGCCGAGCAGCGCCTCGTCCACCGCGTCCGCGCCCGACCGGTCCACCACGACCAGGGCGATCAGGTCGAACCTGACGCCGTGCGGGCCCGGCTTGGTGCGCCCTCCGGTCATGGCGTACGGACGCACGAGCGGGCCCGCCTCGGCGTCGTACCACTGGCCTTCCATCCGCGCGGCCGCCGCCCTCAACCGGCGGCCGGCGGCCGCGCCGAGAACCGCGGCGGGGTGTAGAGGTGTTCACCGACGCGCTTCACCAGCCGCGCCATCTCGTAGGCGATCAGTCCGATGTCGGCGCCCGCGGCACTGAGCACGGCCAAGCAGGAACCTTCCCCGGCGGCCGCGACGAACAGGAAACCGTCCTCCATCTCCACCATCGTCTGGCGCACGCCCCCGGCGTGGAAGTGCCGACCCGCGCCCTTGGCGAGACTCTGGAAGCCCGATGCCACGGCGGCCAGGTGCTCGGCGTCCTCACGGCTCAGCCGGCTGGAGGAACCCACCGCTAGACCGTCATTGGACAGGACCACCACATGCCGGACCTCCCGGACCCGCACCACCAGGTCGTCCAGCAGCCAGTCCAGCCCGCCGGACCCGTGGACCGCCTCCGGGCCGGGTCTCTGATGTTCGGTCATCACCATTCTCCTTCACTGTCTTCGTGCGGGGGCTTCTCCCGGGCGCCGCGGGCCCAGCCGGCCTGGTACGCCGCCATCCGGTCCCGGACCTGCTCGGGGCTGCGGCCCGGCGGGTCCCCGAAGCGGTGCTCCCCGGCCGGGTCCACCGGGGCGGGGACCTCGCGCAGTTGCGGGACCAGGCTGGCCTGGCGGACCCGGCGCGGCAGTCCGGTCACCGGGGCGGTGGGGGGCGACGAGGTGACCGGGACCTGCCCGTGGACGTCCTCGCGGCCGGGACCGCGCCGCCGGAGCGGGGCCACCGGCGCGGGCCGCCGGCCCTCCGGCTCCTCGGCGTACGCCGGGTCCGGGTCCCGGTCCGGAGCCGGGTCCGGGATGTCGCGCGCGGGGTCCCGCCGGACACCGGCCGCGGGCCCCGTTCCCGGCGGCACGGGAGCTTCGGCTCCGGTCCGGGCCGCGGCCTCCGCCTTCCGTGTCCCGGCGCCGGCCGTGACGGCGCCCTGCATCACGGAGTCGGGCAGCAGCACCACCGCGGTGGTTCCCCCGTACGGTGACGTGCGCAGGTGCACCCGGATCCCGTGCCGGGCCGCGAGCCGGCTGATCACGAACAGTCCGAGGCGGTCGCTGTCGAAGAGGTCGAGGGCCTCGGACTGCTCGATGCGGCGGTTCGCCTCCTCGAGCGAAGCGCTGCCCATACCGAGCCCGCGGTCCTCGACCTCGATGACGTAACCGGCGCCCACCGGCTCGCCGGTGACCCGGACCTTGGTGTGCGGAGGCGAGAACTGGGCCGCGTTCTCCACGAGTTCGGCGAGCAGGTGGGTCAGGTCGGCGACGGCGCCGCCCGTGATGGCGGCCTCGGCGAGCCGGCGGACTTCGACGCGCGGATAGTCCTCGATCTCGGAGACGGCGGCCCGCACGACACTGGTCAGCGGCACCGGCATCCGCCATGCCCGACCGGGGGCGGCGCCGGAGAGGATGATCAGGCTCTCGGCGTGCCGCCGCATCCGGGTGGTGAGGTGGTCGAGCCGGAAGAGGTCGCCGAGCTCGCTCGGGTCGTCGGCGCGCCGTTCCATCGAGTCGAGCAGGCTGAGCTGCTTGTGCACCAGGACCTGGCTGCGCCGGGCGAGGTTGACGAAGACGCCGCTGACTCCGTCGGCGAGTTCGGCGCGTTCGACGGCAGCGCTCAGGGCAGCCCGGTGGACGGTGGACAGCGCCTCGCCGACCTGGGTGATCTCGTCGTCCGCGGCCGGCCCGGACGCGGTCTCCGCGTCGATGTCGATCTCCTGTCCGGACCGCAGCCGCTCCATGGCGTGCGGGAGCTTGCGGTGGGCGATCTCCAGGGCGGAGTTGCGCAGCGAGACCAGCTCGACGACCAGGGCGCGCCCGATGCGCACGGAGATGAAGAGGGACGCGGCGACCGCGGCCAGACCCAACAGCACGGCTGCGCCGGACGCTCCGAGCGCTCCTTCGGCGAACGGGGCGGCGCGGCCGGCGGCTCCGGCCCCGGCGGCGTCCGCGATCTGCCGCAGGGAGGCACTGACGCCGGTGTAGGCGGCGTCCCATCCGGCGGGTACTCCGTGGGCCTCCTTCGCCGCCGCCCCCGGGGCGGCCGTGCTCAGCACCCGTTCCTCGGCGCCGGTGAGTTCCGCGTACGGGGCGCTCCCGGTGACCTTCTCCCAGGCACGCTGCCCGGCGCCGGGCAGGTCCCGGGCGGCGGAGTCGGTCACTGCGCGCCGGGTCTCGATGACGCCGGTCAGGCGGCGCAGCGTCTCCGCGCTCCGCGCTCCCGGCAGGGCGAGCAGCGCGTCCTCCCGGGACAGCAGCTCCCCGGCGCGGCCGAACTCCAGCAGTACCCGGTCCGCGGCGCCGAGTTCGGGGTCCGTGCCGCCGGACAGGGCACCGGCGGCGGCGATGGCGGAATCGGCCACGCGGGTGTATGTCTCGTAGGCGGTGCCGGGGTCCACGCCCCGGGCGGTGACCTGCTTGCGGAACGGCCCGAGCGCTTCGGCGGCGGCCACGAAGGCCGCGAGCCGGGTGACCACCTCCCTCGGGTGGTCACCGGAGTCGGCCACCGTGTTCCGGTCGCCGAGCCGGAGGCGGCGTACGACGGCGTCGGTGCGCCGGGCCTGCTGCTCCGGGGCGGCGTCCGGCCCGGCCGCGGGATCGGCCAGGAAGCGGACGGCCGCACGCCGCTCGGCCTGGAGTTCTGCGAGAGCTGCTGTCAGGGGGTCGCGTATCTGCGCGTCGACCCGCTGGACGCGGCTGAGGCGGCCGATGTCCTGCGCGGTGCTGACCGTCGCGAAGGCCCACAGGCCGAGCAGCGAGACGACCGGGACCATCAGCAGGGAAACCACCTTGGCGCGCACGGTGCCGGGGCGCAGGCGCAGCCCGGGCCGGGCGCCGGGGGCCGGGGTCCGCGGGGCTTCGCCCGCCGCGCCGCCCGGCGGCTCCTCGGCCGGTGGTCCGGCGTGCGCCCGGCGGCCGCGCGCCGGAGGCCCGGACGGTCTCGGGGGCGCTGCTTCCGGTCTCCGGCGGGGTGTGCGCATGGGACTCCTCGTTCAGGGCGGTACGTGGTCACGGTCGGTGCGGGCGTTCTACGGGGCGGACCCGGCTGCTCAGCGGGCCGCCACGGCGCTCTTCCCGAGGCTGCGTGCCGACGCCGAAGCGGCCCGTTCGCCGGCGGTCGGGGACAGGGCCACGAACGCGGCGGTGAGGAAGAGGTAGGAGCCGAGCCCGACCGCGAGGGGGAAGATGAACTGCATGGCGCTCGCCCCGGGCAGCGCCGAGTCGGAGGGGGTGACGCGGACTGCGACGGCCAGCATCCCGGTGTAGTGCATGCTGCTGACGGCCGCACCCATGACGAGCGAGGCGACGGCGACGGCCAGCGGTGACTCGATGTGGAGCGCGGCCCACAGCGCGGCCGTCGCGGCGACGACGGCGATGGCGACCGAGAGCCCGACGGTGAGCGGCCGGTAGGACACCGTGCCGTGCAGCCGCAGGGCGGCCATACCGAGGTAGTGCATGCTCGCGACCCCCAGGCCGGTGGTGAGGCCGCCGAGGACCAGGGCCCGGCCGCGGCCCTTGCCGTAGCCGACGGCAAAGACCCCCGCACCGACGACCAGCACGGCGACGAGGAGGCTGAGGATGGTCAGCGGGACGTCGTAGTGGATGACGGTGCCCGTGACCTCGAACCCGAGCATGGCGACGAAGTGCATCGTCCAGATGCCGGTGCCGATGGCGGAGGCGGCGGTGAGGAGCCAGTTGCGGCGGGTGGGTCCGGTCGCGGCGAGGGCACGGACGGTGCAGCGCAGCCCGAGGGCGGCGCCGATGCAGGCCATCACGTATGACAGCGCGGGTGTCAGCCAGCCATAGGCGGCGTGGTGCAGGTGTCCCATGGCCAACGGACGCTAGTGCGGGTGAGGTCGCGAACAAGGGGCGCATTTCGAAAGCCGCTGGAACTGCTGGAATATGACAGAGCTACGTTCGTCTTCGATCAGGCCGCATGTCACCTTGTCCACGGACCCAGCGCGGACGGGACCCGCTCGGCGCACAGCTGGGAGATCATGGGCTCATGAGCGAAGACCACACGCATGTCCAGGAGTTCTTCGGGGCGCGCGCCGCGGACTGGGACCGCAAGTTCCCCGGGGACGGCCCGGCCTTCGCGCGTGCCGTGGCCGAGTTCGGCCTGCGGCCGGGAGACCGGGTGCTCGACGCGGGCTGCGGCACCGGGCGGGCGCTGCCCGCGCTGCGCGCGGCCGTCGGACCGTCGGGGGCGGTGATCGGCGCGGATCTCACCCCGCGGATGCTCACCGCCGCGCGGCAGGCCGGCCGGGGCGACGACGCGTGGCTGCTGCTCACGGACGTCGCCCGGCTTCCGTTGCGTGACGGGGTGCTGGACGCGGTGTTCGCCGCCGGCCTGATCGCGCACCTGCCCGATCCGGAGTCGGGCCTGCGCGAGCTCGCCCGTGTGGTCCGCCCCGGTGGGCTCCTCGCGCTGTTCCATCCGATCGGGCGGGCGGCGCTGGCCGCGCGCCACGGTCGCGAACTGACCCCGGACGACCTGCGGGCCGCGCCGAACCTGGGCCCGCTGCTTTCCGCGGCCGGCTGGGAGCTGACCTCGTACGCCGACGAGGACGACCGTTTCCTGGTGCTGGCCGCCCGCCGCCCCTGATCCCGCACCCGGCGTCGTGGATGCGGTACGTGGGCACGCGACCGCGGGGGCAGCCCCGGCCGGCCTCCCGCGCCACTCGCCTGAGCAGCTTGAAATTCGACGGCCGCCGACTCTCGACGGGTGAGTTACCCAGTGGTTAAGGTGCGCCGACGAGCGAGCGACCGGATCGGGAGGAGGCCACGTGTCAGAAGCGGAGGACGGGGGTTCGCTGTACGTGCTGACAGCCGTGCTGGTGACCCCGACCCAGTTCCCGGCCGTTCTCGGCGACGACTTCCCCGAGGCGTGCGCGCTCCTGGGCGTGCAGCCGGTCGCGGACGGGTACGGGCTGGTGCTCGGGCAGGACGAGGAAGGCGCACGCTGGACGGTCGTCGTGGACGACGTCGCGCTGGTGGCCACCGCGATCGCCTCCTGGGACTGCGGGATGGAGTACGACCTGTCCCCCGACGAGCGCACCATAGTGGTCTCGCTGGCGGGCTGGCCGCTGGAGCTGACGGTCTCCGCCTCCGGCCTTCCCGCGCCGCACGATCCCGAGCAGGGCGCGGACGGCACCGGGCGGGTGCCGCTGGCCCCGCCCTCGGCGGAGCTGTGGGGGCCGGTACAGCGGCGTTTGGGCGCCGACCAGATCGCCCGGGACTGGGCCGACTGGCGCGAGCGGGCCGCGACGGACGGCGGGGCGGCCGCCGCAGCACACCCGGGGCTGGCCCGGGCCCTGAAGGAGGCGGCGGGCTACGTGGAGCAGGCGCCACCGCCCGGCAGGGTGCGGTCCTCCTTCGCTGAGGAGGGCGCGCGGACCCTCCGGGCGGACGGGCCCGGCTGGTCGCTGGTGGCACGCACCGGCGAGGCGGCGTTCGTCCTGCTCGACGACGAGCCGGGCGAGGTACTGGCGGTCCCGCGCGAGGGCTACCCCGACCGCCCGGGGCTGCCCGCGCTGCCAGGCTTGCTGGTGGCGCTGAACCGCATCGCGGTGCGGCCCGTCTGAGGGCCCGCGAGGGATCCGCCTCCGGGCGCCCGTCCGTCAGACGCGTTCGAGCGGGATGTGCGGGGAGGGCGGCAGGGTGACGGCTATGGGGTCGCCCGCACGGACGGTACCGCCGTGCCGGACCACACCCATGACGCCGGCCTTGAGGACCGGGCGGCCCGCCTCGTCCCGGCCGACGACCTGCTTGAGCAGCCCGCGCCGGAAGTTGTCGATCTGCAGGCACGGATTGCGCAGGCCGGTCACTTCGACGACCGCCTCCTCGCCGAGGCGCAGCAGGGTCCCGACGGGCAGACCGAGGAGGTCTATGCCCTCCGTGGTCACGTTCTCGCCGAGCTGGCCCGGCCCGACGGCGAAGCCGGATCCGGCGACCTCGTCGAACAGCTCCCGGTGGATCAGGTGGACCTGCCGCAGGTTCGGCTGGGTCGGATCCTGTGCCACCCGTGAACGGTGCTTGACGGTGATCCCGGCGTGTACGTCTCCCTCGACGCCGAGCCCGGCGAGCAGTGTGATGCTCTCCCGCCGGGGCTTGGTGAACGAGTAGACGCCGTTGCTGCTGACCGCCGTAACCCGCGCGCTCTCCATGTACATGTCCCTGTACGCCCCCCCTGGCCGCCGTCAGCGGCCGATCTGCTTCCTGGATACGCCCCGGAGCCGACGCCGCTGAGAGGAGTCCAGCATGAAGTACGCCAGGGCGGGCACCCCGATCAGGACCAGGAGCCCGGCCCAGAATCCGACCGTGGCGAACAGCACGATGGCTGCCACCACTCCGGCAACCGCGACCTTTCCGCCTGTGGACATCTGCGGACACCTCCTTCTGCGTCGACCACTGCCCCCTTCAACGCGTGACCACCGCCACGCGTTCCCGGCCGCGATCCGTCCCCGCCCGAAGGCGTGTTCCCGGCCACGGCGGGTGCCCCGCGCACCGCCTTCCGGACAGATCCCCGGCGCCGGACCGGCGCCGCGACAGGGGCACTACGGTGGATGCGGAGCTCCGGCTACGGCGGCACCAGGGGAGGGTGACATGGGCGGTCCGTCGGTGGCGCTGCCGGGCGGGACCGACCCCGCGGAGCGGGCCCGGGTGCTGCTCCGGGCCCATGACGCCTTCACCCTGGACGGCCGGGTCGAGCCGCCCGTCCGGGCGGTGATCGCGAAGTCCTGGCGGCGCTGCGCCCGGGCCGGGGTGAGCCCGGAGTGCGCCCCGCGGGTGGACCTGGCGGAGGCGGAGCTGCGCTCGTACCGCGACCAGCACCCGCTGGCCCGGGTGATGCCGGTGGTCCGGGAGCTGGTGGGGGCCTTCGCCGCGTACGGCGCGCACCTGCTGGCGGTCTGCGATGCGCGGGGCACGCTGCTCTGGGTGGAGGGCGAACCGGGCACCCTCCGCCGGGCCGAGCTGCTCGGCTTCGTCCCCGGCGCGCACTGGGCGGAGGCGGCGATGGGAACCAACGCGCCCGGGACGGCGGTCGCGGCCGGGGAACCCGTCCAGGTCTTCGGGGCCGAACACTTCAACCGCCGCGTGCACCCATGGACCTGCGCGGCGGCCCCCGTGCGGGACCCCCGGACGGGCGCGCTGCTCGGCGCCGTGGACATCACGGGCGGGGACGGGCTGGCCCATCCGCATTCACTGGCGTTCGTACAGGCGGTGGCCCGCGCGGCGGAAGCCCAGCCGGCCCTGCTGGAGCCGGGTCCGCGGGCGGCTCCGGACACCCTGACCGCACTGGGCCGGGACGAGGCGCTGCTGGTCAGCGGTGGCCGCCGGATCCCGCTCGGCCGCCGGCACAGCGAGATCACGGCGCTGCTGGCCCACCACCCCGAGGGGCTGTCCGGCGAGGAGCTGGCGGTCGCCCTGTACGAGGACGAGTCGGTGTCGGCGGTCACGCTGCGCGCGGAGGTCTCCCGGCTGCGGGGCCTGTGGGGTGCGCGGAACCTGCTGTCCCGCCCGTACCGGACGGCCGCGGCGCTGGAGGCCGATTTCACCACCGTGACCCGGCAGCTGGCGACCGGCGCCGTCTCGGCCGCCCTGTCCCGGTACCCGGGGCCGCTGCTGCCGTCCTCCACCTCCCCCGGGATCACCCGGCTGCGGCACCGGATCGAGGAACAGGCGCGGGCCGCGGTGATCGCCCGGGCGGACGCGGGGCTGCTGGCCGACTGGGTGTGCAGTCCGTGGGGCGCGGACGACCCGGAGGTGTGGCGGGCGCTGGCCGGGGTGCTGCCCGCCGAGGGTCGCCCGGCCGCGCTGGCCCTCGTACGGTCGCTGGACCGCGAGCTGTCCGCCGCACCGGCGCATCGGCGTCCCCGGACGGCAGGGTGAGGGCCCGCGGGAGCGCCGGGGTCCGGGGTCCGGGGTCCGGGGTCCGCTCAGGCGTCGCGCACCAGTCCGGTGACGTGGTCGGTGATCATGTCCAGGATCTCCGCGGCGGCCTTGTCGTCCCCGAGGGCGAGGAAGTTCAGGGTCAGTCCGTCCGTCATGGCGGCCAGGTACCGTGCGAGGACCTCGGTCGGGACGCCGAGTTCGAAGTCCATGGCGGCGGCGAGCTGTCGGATGAGCTCGCCGTAGGTGTCGGAGTACAGCTGGTACTGCCTTCGCGCCAGGTGGCCGAAGCCGGGCTGGCGCACGGCGTACTGGGTGAGTTCGTAGGTGAGCATGTGCTCGCCGGGATGGGCCACCACGTGGTCCCAGTAGGCCTGGAAGCCGGCCCGGATGGTTTCGTGGAGGGTGGCCCGGGGGCGGAGCGCCTCCCGGACCACCCGGATGCAGTGTTCGGTGATCGTCTCGATGACGGATTCGAGCAGGGCCTGCTTGGAGTCGAAGCAGTAGTGGAAGACGCTCAGGGACAGCCCGGCCTCGGCGGCGATGGAGCGGGTGGTCGTCCGGGCGACGCCGTCGCGGGTCATCGCCCGGATCGCCGCCTCGGTCAGCTGGCGTCGCCGGTCGGCCAGGGGCATGCGTCCCATGCGTGTTCCTTTCGTACGCGTTCGCCGGGACGCGTGCCGCGCGCGGTCAGCTGCTGTAGACGCCGGCCTCGTTGAGCGAGTAGCCCCACTGCGTGCCGCGGGCCTGCCCGTGGATGCGCACGTAGCGGGCCGGGACCCCGGCGAACTGGGCGGTGTCCAGGCCGCCGTCACCGGTGGTGGTGGACCAGACCGTCTGCCAGTTGGCGCCGTCGGCGGAGGTCTCGATGCGGTAGGCCCGGCCGTAGGCGCGTTCCCAGTCCAGCGTGACCCGCTTGACGAGCTTCGAGGAGCCCAGGTCGATGCCGAGCCACTGGTCGTCGCTCCAGTCGCTGGCCCAGCGGGTTCCCCGGTCGCCGTCGACCGCACGGCCGGGTGCGTAGCTGGTGAACGGGTTCCACTCGGAGGCGCTGGCCGTCGCCGCCGCACCCGCCGCCAGGTTGACCCCGGCCTGGTGGTGCTCGGACGCCCCCCACGTACGGAGATACGATTCGGCGCCGCGGAAGAGGTCGTCCACGACGCCCTGGCCGCCGACGATCCGGATGTCCTCGATCCAGTCGGGGACCAGACCGTAGTGGGCGGCTCCGTCGGTGTTGAGGTCCCAGGTGCGCTGTCCGGCGGTCTGCCGGTCGATGACGGAACCGCCGTCGGTGCTGCGGAACGGGTACGCGACGGGGTTCGGAGTGTTCGCGCCGCGCGGGCCGGGCCAGCCGCCGACGCCGTTCATGTCGGTGCCGTAGCCGTAGCCGACGTGGTACTTCTCGCGCAGCGCCTTGGTCCGCTGCGCCTCCGCGCTGAAGCCTTCGGAGCCGTTCATGTACTGGGCGGCGAAGCCGCCGAGCTTGTAGAGCCGCTCGGTCCAGCCGAGGTCCATCCAGCTGTGCGAGGAGATCACGCCCGGGTAGGACTCGGTCTCCAGGATGTCGAAGGCCTGCCCGGCGGCCTTGACGCTCATGTGGTCGACTTCGAGCATCATCTTGCGTTTCATCATGCCGCGCACCGCGTACTCGCCGAGTGCCGTCAGTCCCCGGGTGTTGCACTGGGCGTCTGCCGCGTAGGCGGGAACGGTGACGCCGGGCGGCAGTTCGCTCTGCGCCTGCGGCGCCGGGGCGAGGCCGATGGGGTTGTCGTGCTGTGGGCCTGCGCACTTCTCGGTCTGCCAGAAGGTGCCGGTCGACAGGAACTGCCCGACGTTGATGGCCGTGCCGAGGGCGCCTTCGTCGAAGCGCACGCCGCAGAGGGCGTTGTCGAACTTGTGGCAGAGGAACATGCTGCGGACGCCGAGGCGGTAGAGCTCGTCGAGGCCCCGGTCGACGTCTTCCTTGCTGCACTGGGCGACGTCGAGGATCTGCTTGCAGCCGAACGGCTCGGAGGTCTCGACGCCGAGGACGACGGCGAGCTTGCCCTGTTTGACGACGTCGCGGGCCTGGGCGGAGTCGGTGACGATCCGGAACCAGCCCTTGCCCGGGCCGCCGTACATCTTGTCGATGAAGGCCTGCATGTCGTACGACTTCTGCGCTTCGAGACGGATGGCGGCCATCTCGTCACAGCCGCGGTCCTTGAAGAAGTAGACCGAGCAGATGACTCCGTTGGTGACGAGGTCGTTGACGAGCACCCGCTGGCCGCCGCGCCAGGCGCGTTCGATCCAGGCGTAGTAGTTCTGCTGGTGGGTCAGCGAGTCGTGTGCGGGCCAGTCCTTGAAGGTGGGCCAGCCGACGGGATCGTGCTTGCCGTCGCCGCCCTTGGTGATGAAGTCGAAGACGGCGAGGGAGCCGTCGGGATAGTGCTCGGGGCAGTCCTTGAGGGCGTCGGCGACGCCGAGGTCGGAGAAGGGCTTGCCGCAGATCAGGCGGCCGCCGAAGCCCTCGTTGGACATGATGTGGTCGTGGGCGTCGACGAAGCCGCGTACGTTGCCCTGCGCGTCCGTGCCCTTGAAGGGCTCGCCGGTGACGTTGATCCCGGAGTCCGGTGCCGGGCGGGCGACGGGGTCCCACCAGTTGGGGTCGGCCGCGGCGGCCCCCTGGGTGGGACCGAGGACCATGGCGAGCATGGCGATGAGTAAGGACAGGACCGCGATCGGCCTGCCTCCGATGTGCGGCTGTCGGGTCACGGCCATCACCATGTCTCCGGTCGGCGGACGGCGGGTTGAATGTCATGTCCCGCGCAAGGTGCCCAGAGGATCCCGACTGCGGCCACAAGAGTCAAGGGTCCGGGACGTTTGACCTGACGACCCGTCGGGTCCGCTGGGCTCCGGGCGGCCGCGTACCCCGGTCCACCCCTTTCGCGGCGGATCCGGAAGCGGCCGCCGGCACCGGGAGGCGCGCGGGTCCCGGATCGTCAGCTCCTGGGGAGCGTCACCGGCCGGAAGTCCGGCTTCGGGCTTCGTCAGACCTCGCCCCGGTCGAGCAGTCCGTCGATCGCTGAGGCCAGCGGTCCGCTGATCCGCTTCCCGATGCGGTGGAGCAAGGCCGAGGAAGCGTCGGCCTGCGCGGCAACCGTGGCGGAGTCCATGGGACTGGTCTGCTTCGACGTGCAGCAGGACCGGCTCAGGCTTTGAGGAGGTCACCAGGCAGTGGCAGCCGAAGAGGGATGCTCCCCGCCCGAAGCCGGCCCCGCCCCGCGGGCGCAGCACCTCCATGGGCACCACGCCCCCAGCAGGACTCACAACGCGTCCGGATCAGCTGCTCCGTGAGATCCGCCATGGGCGGTTCAACCGGAGCTCACACCCTGAGAAGGGACGTCTCAGAAGAAGCCGAGCTTCTTCGGGGAGTAGCTGACCAGCATGTTCTTGGTCTGCTGGTAGTGCTCCAGCATCATCTTGTGCGTTTCGCGGCCGATGCCGGACTGCTTGTAGCCGCCGAACGCCGCGTGGGCGGGATAGGCGTGGTAGCAGTTCGTCCAGACCCGGCCGGCCTGGATGGCGCGGCCGGCCCGGTAGGCGGTGTTGATGTCGCGGGTCCAGACTCCGGCGCCCAGACCGTACGCCGTGTCGTTGGCGATCCGTACGGCGTCGTCGAAGTCGTGGAAGGACGTCACGGACACCACCGGCCCGAAGATCTCCTCCTGGAAGATCCGCATCCGGTTGTCCCCCTCGAAGATCGTCGGCTGGACGTAGAAGCCGCCCGCCAACTCGCCGTCGTGTTCGACCCGCTCGCCGCCCGTCAGGATCTTCGCTCCCTCCTGCCGGCCGATCTCCACGTACGACAGGACTTTCCGCAGCTGCTCCTCAGATGCCTGCGCTCCGATCATCGTCCCGGTGTCGAGGGGGTGCCCCGGCACGATCAGTTCCGTACGGGCGACGGCCGCGTCGAGGAAGTCCCCGTAACGCCCGCGCTCGATCAGCGCGCGGGAGGGGCTGGTGCACACCTCGCCCTGGTTGAGGGCGAACATGGTGAAACCTTCCAGCGCCTTGTCGCGCAGGTCGTCGTCCGTCGACCAGATGTCGTCGAAGAACAGGTTGGGGCTCTTGCCCCCGAGCTCCAGGGTGACCGGCTTGAGGTGCTCCGCCGCGTACTTCATGATCAGCCGGCCGGTGGAGGTCTCCCCCGTGAAGGCCACCTTCGCCACGCGCGGGCTGGAGGCGAGCGGTTTGCCGGCCTCCTCGCCGAAGCCGTTGACGACGTTGACCACACCCGGCGGCAGCAGGTCCGACACCAGGCTCAGCCAGTAGTGCACCGAGGCTGGTGTCTGTTCCGCCGGCTTGAGCACCACCGTGTTCCCGGCCGCCAGCGCCGGCGCCAGCTTCCACACCGCCATCAGGAGGGGGAAGTTCCACGGGATGATCTGGGCGACCACGCCGAGCGGTTCGTGGAAGTGGTAGGCGACCGTATCCTCGTCGAGCTGGCTGAGCGCCCCTTCCTGGGCGCGCAGCGCACCCGCGAAGTACCGGAACTGGTCGATGGCCAACGGCAGGTCGGCGGCGAGCGTCTCGCGGACCGGCTTGCCGTTCTCCCAGGTCTCCGCGACCGCGAGCGCCTCCAGGTGCTGCTCCATCCGGTCCGCCATGCGCAGCAGGACCGCGGAGCGTTCGGTGACCGAGGTGCGGCCCCAGGCGGGCGCGGCGGCGTGCGCCGCGTCCAGGGCGCGCTCCACGTCCTCGGCGGTGCCGCGCGCGACCTCGGTGAACGTCTCGCCGTTGACGGGCGAGGGGTTGGCGAAGTAACCGCCCCGGGCGGGCGGTACGTACGCGCCGCCGATGAAGTGGTCGTAGCGCGACGCGTACGACATGAGCGCGCCTTCGGTACCGGGCGCAGCGTAACGGGCCATGGTTCCTCCCCTTGCCGGGCGCCGGCCGCCGTCGGCCGGCGCTCGGGGGAAGGCTAGGAGCGGGGAGGTTGCGCCGAGGTTGCACGCCCCGACGACGTCGCCGACCGCTCCCGCGTACCGTTCAGAGGCCGATGTCGCGGGCCCGGAAGTCGTCGAGCGACTCGCGCCGCACGAGGAGCCGGGCCCGGCCGTCGGCGACGGCGATCACCGGTGGCCGCCCGACCAGGTTGTAGCCGGAGGCCATCGAAAGGTGGTAGGCACCGGCCACCGGCACGGCGAGCAGGTCGCCGGGGCGGACGTCCGCGGGGAGGTCGGTGTCGGCGGCGAGCACGTCACCGGCTTCGCAGTGCCGGCCCACCACCGTCACCCGCCCCGGCGGGGCGGCCGAACGGCGTCCGATCAGCCGGGGCGCGTACCGCACTCCGTACAGGGCGGGCCGTGGGTTGTCGCTCATGCCACCGTCGACGGCGACGAACACGTGCTCACCGGTGCGCTTGACGGCGAGTACCCGGTAGAGCGCGATTCCGGCGGGCCCGGCCACCGCCCGGCCCGGTTCCACGGTCAGCCGGGGCACGGGCAGCCGGGCGGCCGCGCAGCTCGCGGCGAGTTCGCTGCGCATCCGGCCGGCCAGCGCGCCGAGGTCGAGGGCCGCCTCGCCGGGGCGGTAGGCGACGCCGTGCCCGCCGCCCATGTCGAGCTCGGGCAGTACGACCCCGTGGGTGTCCCGGATCCGGGCGATCAGGCCGACCATCCGGCGGACGGCGGCGAGGTACGGCTTGACGGAGGTGATCTGCGACCCCAGGTGGCAGTGCGGGCCGGTCAGTTCCAGTTGCGGCTGGGTGAGGATCCTGGCGATGGCGTGCTGGGCGGAGCCGTCCGCGAGGGACAGGCCGAACTTCTGGTCGTCGGTGCCCGTACGGACCTTCTCGTGGCCGCCGGCCGAGATGCCGGGGGCGATGCGCACCATCACCCGCTGGCGCCCCCGCGGTCCGACGGCGGCGGCCAGCCGGGCGATCTCGGACGCGCTGTCGATGACGATGCGGCCGACTCCGAGCCGCAGGGCGGCTGCCATGTCCTGCGGGGACTTGGCGTTGCCGTGCAGGGTGATCCGCTCGGGCGGGAATCCGGCGGTGACGGCGAGTTCCAGCTCACCGGCCGAGCAGACGTCGAGGCCGAGGCCCTCTTCGTCGACCCAGCGGACCATGGCGCGGCAGAGGAAGGCCTTCGCGGCGTAGAGGACTTCGGCGTCCGGGAAGGCCCGGCGGTAGCGGCGGCAGCGCTCGCGGACCTCGCCCTCGTCCAGGACGTAGGCCGGGGTGCCGAAGCGTTCGGCGACCTCGGTGAGCGCGACCGCGGCGACGCTGACGCCGCCGTCGGGGAGCGCGGCGGCCGAGGCGGGCCACACCGACAGGTCGTCCGGCGCGGCCGCAACGGTGCCCGGCGGCACGTGCAGGGTGGTCATGGCGTGGGTGGTCATGGCATGGGTTCCCTTCTCCGCGTGCGCGCTGTCAGCCGGTCCGCAGGGCGGGGGCCGCCCCGACGGGTCCGGCGTGTGCGGGAGCCGGGGCCGCGCCGCACGCGGGGCGCGGCGGTGCGGAGCGCGGGATGCACAGCTGCGGGTCCACCGTGACGGTGGTGATGCCGAGCGGCCGTACCAGCGCCCGCAGCGCGGGTTCGGCGAGCCGGATCCAGGGCTGGTCGGGGCCGAGGGTGGCGGCCAGCCGGTCCGGGGTGGTGAAGCCGACGGCGGTACGGCCGCCGAGGGGCGTGCGGAAGGTACGGGCCGCATGTCCCGCGAGTCCCGGCCGGACGGGAACGCAGAGCGGTCCGGCCGGGACGCGTTCGCAGGGTTCGGGGTCTTTGCCGTACGACAGCGCTGCCATGGGTTACCTCCTGGAGGACCCTCGGTGTGGACTGGCGCCCCGGCGCGGGGAGGCGGTCCGGGGCGTGTCCTCGACGCTATGCGGGCCGCCCGGGGCCGTGGCGCCTCCTGACGCGACGCTGACGGGCAGCGGCCCGGCGTTGACGGACTCCTTACGGGGCCCGCCGCGTCGGCGGGTCCCACCCCGCCGGGCGGGGCGTCGGCCCCTCCCCGGCAGGACCTCGTCCGCGTCGCCCCGAGCCGTTCCGGCTCAGCGGCACTGGCCGGACCGGGGCCCGGCGACGGTGTTGTCCGCCTGGCGCGGGGCCGGAGCGTTGCCCTCGCAGCGCAGGGGGCCGGTGACCTGGTTGCCCTGGAACACCCCTCCGCCGGTGTTGGCGTCCAGGCTGACGGGGCCCGTGATCCGGTTGCCGCCGCACACCGACGCGTCCGCGCCTCGGCGAAGGCGGCGGCCGGCCCGGAAGTGGCTCCGGGCGCCTTGACGGTCACGCCCACGGTGTTGGCGTACGCGCTCGCCGGTACGGCCAGGGCCAGTGCGGCGCCGATGACGAGCGCCTTCCCGGTGACGCGGTGGAGCAGAAGCGCCTTGGTCATGGAGTCTCCCTTGTGGGATGCGCGGCGGGGAACGCGGGGCGGCGGCTGGTGCGGAAGCGCCGTGCCCGCGGGAAGTGCCGAACGCCGACGGCGAGGGCGGCCGAGCCGGTGTGCCGGTCCGCGGGGAGGGGCCCCGGGATGGTGGGGCCGGATACGGAACGGCCGGTTCGCCGCCCTCAGCAGCATTGCACCTGCGGACTCTTACAGGCTTTTCACACCGCATCTACGGCATACGTCGGCGCCCTCAGGTAGCATCTGCGACTTCGTGGACAGGACGGCGTGAGGATGTGACGGAAGTCTGACGGCACGCCGTTTCCCCTGGTGGCGGGCGCCCTTCGGTGGTCCAATCGGCGCGTGAGTACAGACCGGACCGGCCCGCCGCCACCCGAAACCGACCCCGACCCCGACGCGACCGGCACACCGGTCGGCCGACGGCTGGTCCTCGGCATGGTCGGGCTCGGCGCGGCCGGGCTGCTGGCCGCGCCCGTCCTGCAGCGCGGGGTCGAATCCGCGCTCGGCGCGGCCGCCGACAAGGATCCGACGGGGCTCACGGGGCTGCTGCCGAACGGCGGCGGGTTCCGGTACTACTCGGTCGCCTCCTCCGTTCCCGAACGCGGCCCGGCGAACTACCGCCTGACAGTGGACGGGCTGGTCGAGCGACCGGCCGCGTACGACCTCGACGCGCTGCGCCGGCTCCCGCAGACCCGCGTGGTCCGGGACGTCCAGTGCGTGACCGGCTGGCGCGTGCCGGGCACCGCTTTCGAGGGGGTTCCGGTGTCACGGCTGCTGGACGCGGCCGGGGTGCGGCCCCAGGCGCGGGCCATCCGGTTCAGCTGTTTCGACGGCGCCTACACCGAGAGCCTCACGCTCCCGCAGGCCCGGCGGGACGACGTCATGGTGGCCCTGCGGATGCAGGACGAGCCGCTGAGCCACTCCCACGGCGGACCGGCGCGGCTGTACGTGGCCCCCATGTACTTCTACAAGTCCGCGAAGTGGCTCTCGGGCATCACCGTCACCGACGAGGTGGAGCCGGGATACTGGGAGCGGCTCGGCTACGACGTCGACGCGTGGGTCGGCACATCGAACGGACGCGACGATGCCCCCACTGTCTGAACGGCCCGAGCGGGTACGCCGGTTCGGCGGGTCCCAGCGCTGGGTGCACCGGGCCACGGCGGCCCTGACGGGCGTGTGCGTGGCGTCCGCCGGGTGCCTCTACCTGGCGCCGCTCGCGGAGCTGGTGGGGCGCCGCCATCTTGTGGTCACGGTCCACGAGTGGTCGGGGGCGCTGCTGGTGGTCCCGGTCCTGCTCGGCCTGGCGTCCCGAGCCCTGCGCGCCGACCTCGGACGCCTCGGCCGGTTCGGGCCGCACGACCGGGTCTGGCTGCGCAGCGCCCTCGGGAGGGGCACGGACCGGCCCGCGGGGAAGTTCAACGCCGGGCAGAAGGTGTACGCGGGCTGGCTGGCCGGGGCGGTCCTGGTGATGCTGGGCACCGGGCTGCTGATGTGGCTGACCGGCCTCGCCCCGCTGGTGCTGCGCACCGGCGCCACCTTCGTCCACGACTGGCTCGCCCTGACCCTGGGCATCGTCCTCGCCGGGCACATCGGGATGGCCCTGCGCGATCCGGAGGCCCGGCGCGGCCTGCGCACGGGCTCCGTCGACCGGCGGTGGGCGGAGCGCGAGCATCCGCTCTGGCGGCACGGCGGGTGACGGGCGGCGCTCGGGCCACCCGCCGCCCGGGCCCGTCAGCCGTCGTCGCGTACGGCGACGATGCCGTTGAACACGCCGACGTAGGCCGTACCGTCGGGACCGAGCGTGATCGGCGCCCAGTTGTTGTCGTACAGGGGCCCGGTACCCGTCAGCCGGCGCCAGCGGCGCTCGCCGGTGCGGAAGTCGACCGCGGTGAGGTACCAGGCGTCGATGCCCCAGGCGTTGGGCTCCTTCTCGTAGAAGTAGAGCAGCCCGTTGCCGGTGGACAGCTTGGGTACGACGGAGGGCGAGCGGACGGCGCTCTGCCAGACCGTGTCGCAGCCGCTTCCGCCGGGCCGCACGTCGATCCGGCTGACTCCGCCCACGACCGACTTGCCGAGCAGCAGGCTGGTGGGGTTCTCGTAACCGTAGTTGTTCTCGACGACGATGCTGTTGCCCCAGGTGATCAGGGAGTTGTCGGTGGTGGAGGCGCCGGAGCCGAACACCGGGACCTTGCAGACCAGCCGCCGGTCCGCCGGGACGTCCACACCTCGCCTGTAGACCAGTACGTTCATCCGGTCGTCGGCGTTGTCCGTGATGGCGACGTAGCCGTCACCGAAGAGGTCGGGGGTGGTGCCGGATCCCTGGTTGACGGAGCCGGGTTTGGTCCCGGTACCGCGGTCGTAGGTCTGGCGCCACTGGGTCTCGGGGGTGCCGTCGGCGGCGGCCCGGAAGCTGTACAGCGCGTGGTCGGTGACGATGGAGACCCCGTCCTCGGCGACCGAGAAGGAGTTCTGGATCTCCTCGCCGTCCAGGCGGACGGAGCGGATCCGTGCGGTCGCCGGGTCCACGGTGCCCACGCGGCCCTGGCGGGTGACCCACCAGATGCGGCCGGTCCAGTCGGGCATCACGGAGGTGACCGGGTCACAGGTGCCGCTGGGCCAGAGGTTGGTCCAGCCGACGCAGTCGTGCGGGACGTGGCCGGTGAGGTCCCAGTCGGCGTCGACGGTGAACTTCCAGGTGCCGTCGGCGTTCTGGGAGTGGGCGAGGCGCAGGACGTGCTGGCGGGAGTCGGCCAGCACGGCCCGGTCCTGGTCGTCCAGGTAGAAGTAGGCGCCGCCCGAGGTGTCCTTGAAGATCTTCGAGAAGTCGAGGGAGGTGATCGCCTCGACGGTGGAGGAGCGCTGCGGCAACTGGTGCTCGGCGAGGGTGGCCAGGGTCCGCGGGTCGAGGAGTTTGACCTTGAAGCCGGAGAAGGTGCCGCAGACGGTGACCAGCCGGCCGCCCGTGTCGAAGGTGGCGGTGGCGCATTCGCCGCCGAGAGCGGCGATCTTCTCGCTGGTCACCTTCGGGTTCCTGCCGAGGGGGCCGGACCAGGGCGAGGTGGCACTGCCGACGGCGTCGGAGTGCATGCCGCTGCGGCCGTTGGGCGCGAGGTAGGGGTGCTGCGGCGGGGCGTCGCCGGGCAGCGGCACGGCGGCGGCCGGACTGCCGTCGTACTGGCTGACCAGGCGGTGGCCGGGGGCCTTGGGTATCTCCTCCGCCTGCGCCGGGGAGATCCCGTACATCGCCACGAAGACGGCGACGGCGGGGATCACGGCGCAGTTCAGCGCTCTTCGGAACATCCGGACTTCCTCCATTCCTGTCGGTTCTGCTGACACCACGTCTGATATCGCGCCGCCGCCAGACGCTAGGCCGAACCGTTGGAGGAGTCCATGGAGGAGCCGGATGCTTCACGAACGCGCAACAGGCGGACGCCCTGCGCGGTTCAGGGGTTGAGGCCGGAGACGACGCTCGCCGTGGCTTCGAGACCGCTGTGGATGGTCGCGGCGATGCTGCTGCTCGCGAGGTAGAAGCCGAGCAGGACACAGACGAGGGCGTGGGAGACCTTGAGGCCGCCGCCGTGCAGGAAGATCCACGCGAGGACGAGGAGCAGGACGATCACGGAGAGGGAAATCACCATCGAAACCTCCTTCGGGCGCCGCCATGGTGGCGCAATCGCAGGGCCCGGCGGGCGAAACCGGTGTCCGCCGTACGGGTGTTGACCCTGTGTGACCCGCCGCGGGCGGGTGGCGCGCGGGACTTGCCCGGCCCGGGCAGGCCGTGCCATATATGTCTAGACCTTTACGAGGCCTGCGGCGGAAGGCGCTTCCCGTGCGAGATCCCGCGCGACACCCCCTGGGGCGGACCACCGCCGCGCTCTGCCTCTGTCTGGCCCTGGCCGGCTGCTCGGGTGGCGGGGCCGAACCGCCGGGCGCCCCGGTCGGCATCACCGCGCAGGCCGGCAGCGCCACTTCCGTCCACGTGATGTGGGAAGCGGCCGAGGGGGGCACCCCGGTCACGGGCTACCAGCTGTTCCAGGCGGACCGATTGATCCGGGACCTGCCCGCCGACAAGACGATGGTGGACGTCACCGGGCTCAGCCCGCTGACCGCCTACGCCTTCACCGTCCGGGCCAAGGACGCCGCGGGACACCGCTCAGCCCTCAGTGCGGCGGCCCGGGTCACCACTCCGGCCGCGCGGGCGGCGGACAACCGGCCCCCCACCGCCCCGGCAGCCACCACCGGCCGCGCCGACGGCCCCCGGGCGGCCCGGCTGACCTGGGCGCCGGCGAGCGACGACACGGGAGTGACGGCCTACGACGTCTACCAGGGCGGGGTCCGCATCCACACGGCCGGCCCGGACCGGACCTCCACCACGCTGACCGGCCTCCAGCCCGGTACCCGTTACGAGTTCACCGTCCGGGCCCGGGACGGGGCCGACAACGCCTCCCCGGACGGCCCGGTCGCCGAGGTGACCACGGCCGCCGACCCGGGGCAGGGGCCGGACACGGCGCCCTCCGACTTCACGGCGGTCCCCTCCCCGGGCGCGGTCACCCTGTCCTGGACCGCTCCCGGCACCGGGCACGAGACCTCCGAGTACCAGCTCTACGTCAACGGACAGCCCGTCACCGTCATCCAGTTCGGGGCCGGCGCCGTTCCCCGCGGCACGGTGGAGCACCGGCTGACGGTGACCGAGCCGGCGGGGACGCCCTGGTCGCTGAAACTGCGGGCCAGACTGCCCGACGGCAACTGGGGCGCCTTCACGCCCGAGCGGCGGATCGTCCTCGCCGGCTGAGCGGTCCCCTTGAGATCCGGTGGTGATTCCGACGCGAACGGCACGGCCGCGAAAGAAGATCACGCACAATACATCCGTGTTCGGTGAGTACTCGGTCAACAACAATCAGGCACACTCCGCAGGTGGCGGCCCTGCGCCAGACTCCCACGGCGTGCCCGGAAACCTGCCGCCGGAACCGGCGGGCTTCATCGGCCGCGAGCGCGAACTGACCGATTTACGGGCGCTGTTGGGCCTGAGCCGACTGGTCACCCTGACCGGAGTGGGCGGCGTCGGCAAGTCCCGGCTCGCCCTCCGTGCCGCCTCGGCCAGCCGGCCCCGCCGCGACGGGGTCTGGTGGGTCGAGCTGTCACCGCTGCGCGATCCCGCACTGCTCACCACCACCGTGGCGCACGCCGTCGGCCTCGCGGACCACTCCGCGCGCCCCCTCGACGAGGAACTATGCGCCTGGATGGCCGACAAGGAACTGCTCCTGGTCCTGGACACGTGCGAGCACCTGATTCCCGCGTGCCGCCACCTCGTCGGCGAACTCCTGCAGTCGGCGCCCGGCCTGACGGTCCTCGTCACCTCGCGCGAACCGCTGGGCAGTCCGCGCGAGATGGTCTTCGAGGTGCGCCCCCTGCCGTACGAGGAACCCGACAGCGACGCCTTCGCCCTGTTCCGCGCCCGCGCCGTCGCCGCGATGCCCGAGGCCGCCGACGCGTTCCGGGATCCCGAACGGGCGCTGCTGGCCGCCGAGGTGTGCCGCCGGCTCGACGGGATCCCGCTCGCGCTGGAGCTGGCCGGCGCCCGGATGCGGCTGTGGACGCTGGAGCAGATGGTGCGGCGGCTGGACGCGCGGTTCGAAGTCCTGACCGACACCCGGGCGCTGTTGCCGCGCCACCAGACCCTGCGGACCGCGATCGGCTGGAGCCACGAGCTGTGCGAGCCGGTGGAACGGTTGCTGTGGGCCCGGCTGTCGGTGTTCACCGGGGACTTCGACGTGGCCGCCGCCCGGACGGTCTGCGCGGGCGGCCCGCTGCCCGCGGCCCGGGTGGAGCGGGTACTGGCCGCGCTGGTGGCGAAGTCCGTGGTCCGACGTTCCGAGGAGCGCGGTGCGGGCACCCGCTACCGGATGCTGGACACGATCCGGGAGTACGGGCACGACTGGCTGGCCGAGCTCGGGGAGGTACGCACGCTCGCGGACCGGCACGCCCACTGGTACGCGGCGCTGTGCCACGCGGCGGAACGCGGCTGGATGGGGCCGGGGCAGGTCGACTGGTACCGCCGCACGACCGCTGAGCACGCACAGCTGCGGACCGCCCTGGAGCACCTGCTGCGCACCGATCCGACGGCGGCGCAGGAGATGGCCGGGGCGCTGTGGTTCTTCTGGTTCGCCTGCGGCCACGTCCACGAGGGCCGCGGCTTCCTGGAACGGGCGCTCGCGGCGGGCCCGTGCTCCGGCCCGGCGTACACCCAGGCGGTGTGGGCGCTCGGGCTGACCGCCCTGGTCCAGGGCGACATGGAGACGGCCGCGGAACTCGGCCGCCGGTCCGCCCGCGAGGCGGCCCGGCTCGGCGACCCGGAACCGGAGCTGCGCGCCGCCTACCTGCGTGCCGTCTCGGTCCTGATGCCGGGCGACCCGGCAGGGGCGCTCGCACTGGCGGGCCCGCGGGCGCGGGCGGCCCACGGCGGCCGGCCCGACGGGACGGGACGGCTGCTGTGCCGGCTGGCCTCCGGTTACGCGCTGTGCGACGAGCAGCGGTTCGAGGAGGCGGCCGAGGAGGCGCGGGGGCTGCGCGAGGCGTGTGCGGAGCTGGGCGAGCGCTGGCTGCGGGCCTACGCCGACTACATCCTGGCCGTCGCGGCGCTGGGCGTCGGCAACCACGGGGAGGCGGCCCGCCACGTCCGGGCCATGCTGTCCGGCAAACGGCTGCTGGGCGACCGCTTCGGCATCGCGCTCGGCCTGGACCTGCTCGCGGCGGCCGTGGCGGGGCTGGGCGACGGCGAACTGGCGGCGCGACTGCTGGGGACCGGGCACGCGTGGTGGCGCACGGTGGGGCGCCCGCAGATGGGTTCCCCGTCCCTGACGGCCCTGCGGGACGAGGGCGAGCGGCAGGCCCGCGCGGCGATCGGCGACGCCGCGTACGAGAGCGCCTTCCGGGGCGGCGCGGCGGCGGCCACCGCCTGAGCGCACGCCCGCGGCGGCGCCGGCTCCCGGACCGGCGGCGGGCGGGCCGCCGTCAGTACGGGAGGGGCCTGCCCGACGGGGTGCGCAGGTCCAGGTCTCGGGGGGCGGGCTTGGGGACGGGCTTGCGGATCAGCTGCTGGCGCATGCTGCCTCCTGGCTCAGACCAGGGCCGGTCGGCGGGGTTCCACCGTGCGGCCGTCGGGGAGCAGCTCCCCGGTGTCGTCGAACACCACCAGACCGTTGCAGAGCAGGCTCCATCCCTGTTCGGGGTGGAAGGCCACGGTGCGGGCAGCGTCGTGATCGGCGCTGTCGGCGGACGGGCAGGGGGGCTGGTGGGAGCACATGGCGCACCTCCTCGCAGTGTGGGGCGGGAGGGCCGGTGGTCACCCGGTCGAATCCGCGATCCACGGTGGCGGTGAGTATTACTGATCGCCGCCCCCTGACGGAACCCATATTCGCGGTCGAGTTCAGGGTGTGTATGCCCGATTACCATGCGCTCATGCCCCCGATCCGGATCGTTCACCGCACCTCCCTCCCGACGGCCGAGGCCTGGCTGAGGCTCACGGACTGGCCGCGCCACGGGGCACAGGTCCCGCTCACCCGGACGACCGTCGAGACGGCGCCGCCCACGCGCGTCGGAACGCGTTTCACGGCGCGGACGGGAGTGGGGAGGGTCACCTTCGACGACCCGATGGAGGTCACCGTCTGGCGGCCCCCGTCCGCGGGTTCGGCGGGGCTGGTGCGGCTGGTCAAACGCGGGCGCGTCGTCCTGGGCTGGGCGGAGATCGAGGTCCGGCCGCTGGAGCCGGCCGGCGCGGAGGTCGAGTGGCGCGAGGACCTGCGGGTACGGGGACTCGGGCGGCCCTTCGACCCGGTCGTGGCGGCGGCCGGCCGGCTCCTGTTCGGCCGCGCACTCGTCCGGTTGCTGCGTTCCTGACAAGTCGGGCTAGGGTGCCGTGATCACCGCGCCCGGTGATCACGCCACGTCTCCCGAGGGACCTCCATGGCCACTCCGCCACCGCCACAGCAGGGCGCCGCCCCGCAGAACCCGTACAGCACGCCGCCGCAGCAGGGCGCGGCCCCGCAGCACAACCCGTACGCGACGCCGCAGCAGCCGTCGGGGGCTCCGTACGGCTACGCCTACCCGGCCCACCCGCAGCAGCCCCAGCCCGCCGGGTACGCCTGCCGCGTCTGCGGGGCCCAGCCGGCCGCGCCCGGCACCGTGCGCGGCCACCAGGGGATGGTGCTGATGATGCGGTTCCTGAGCACGCACGGCCCCTTCTGCCGTGACTGCGGTACCTCCGTCGTGCGCGAGATGTCGTCGAAGACCCTGTGGCAGGGCTGGTGGGGTCCGGCGTCCCTGTTCATCACGCCGCTCACGGTGCTGGTCAACCTGGTGCCGCGTTCGGCGTTCCGCAAGCTCGCCCCTCCGGTGGGCGGCTTCCGGCCCCCGCTCGACCCCGGCAAGCCGCTCTGGCAGCGGCCGCCGGCGCTGATCATCGCGACGCCGATGGCCCTGATCGCCCTGGCGATCGTCGCACTGGTCGTGATCGGCGCCGCGACGAGCTGAACGACGGCCGCCCCCGTGTCCCGCAAAAAAGGGGGACGGGGGCGAGCCTTCCGGGAAGCTAGCGGATCGGCATCTGCGAGATCGTGCGGGCGATCACCAGGCGCTGGATCTCGCTCGTGCCTTCGAAGATGGTGTAGATCGCACTGTCGCGGTGCATGCGCTCCACCGGGTACTCCCGGGTGAAACCGTTGCCGCCGAGGATCTGGACCGCCTGGGCCGTCACCTTCTTGGCCACCTCACTCGCGAAGAGCTTGGACATCGAGCCTTCCGCCGAGTTGAACGGCTTGCCCGCGACCGCCATCCAGGAAGCCCGCCACACCAGCAGCCGGGCCGCGTCGATCTGCGTCCGCATGTCGGCGAGCTGGAAGGCGACGCCCTGGTTGTCGATGATCGGACGTCCGAACTGGGTACGGGTCTTGGCGTAGTCCAGGGCGACCTCGTAGGCGGCGCGCGCCGTACCGACGGCCATCGCGCCCACCGCCGGGCGGGACGCCTCGAACGTCGCCATCGCCGCGTTCTTCAGCCGCTCGCCGCCGCCCGCCCGGGCCCGCTCCCGGGCGCGCGCGAGGCGCTCGTCCAGCTTGTCCTTGCCGCCGAGCAGGCAGGAGCCGGGGACCCGGCAGTCCTCCAGCACCACCTCGGCGGTGTGCGAGGCGCGGATGCCGTGCTTCTTGAACTTCTGCCCCTGGGACAGGCCGGGGGTGTTCGGCGGCACGATGAAGGAGGCGTGGCCCTTCGTCCCGAGTTCGGGGTCGACCACGGCGACCACGATGTGGACGTTGGCGATGCCGCCGTTGGTCGCCCAGGTCTTGGTGCCGTTCAGCACCCACTCGTCCTTGGCCTCGTCGTAGACGGCGCGCGTGCGCATGGCCCCCACGTCGGAGCCGGCGTCGGGCTCGGAGGAGCAGAAGGCGGCGACCTTCACGTCGGTCGCGTCGCCGTACATCTGCGGGATCCAGGTGCCGATCTGCTCCTCGGTGCCGTTGGCGAGGACGCCGATGGCCGCGAGGCCGGTGCCGACGATCGACAGGGCGATGCCGGCGTCACCCCAGAAGAGTTCCTCCATCGCCATCGGGATGCCGAGGCCGGTCGGGTCGAAGAACTGCTGGGCGTAGAAGTCGAGGGAGTAGATGCCGACCTTGGCCGCCTCCTGGATGACGGGCCACGGAGTCTCTTCGCGTTCGTCCCATTCGGCGGCCGCGGGCCGGATCACATCGGCGGCGAACCCGTGGATCCAGTCACGCACCTGCTTCTGGTCGTCGTTGAGCTCCATGGTGAACTCCGCCATGTCCCCTCCAGCTGTCTCGCGTACACGTGCCGTCACCGGCAGGCCGTTACCTGCGGTAACAAGCCACGGCGCCCCAGTCTGTTACCGACGAGTAAGCACTGTCAAGCGAGGCACGGACCGGCCAGGAGACGGCCGTCGATTCGATCGGCCGGGTGTGCGGGGTGTTACGTTGCGTGGGCGTCACGCACATCGCAAGGGCGGGGAGAGAAACACGCATGGAGACCACGCATCAGGCCGGGGAACCGGGAACTGCCGAGCGCCGGCGGCGGGAACTGCTCGAAGCGGCCGACCGCGTCGTACTCAGGGACGGTCCCAAGGCCTCGATGAACGCCATCGCGGCGGAGGCGGGGATCACCAAGCCCATCCTCTACCGCCACTTCGGCGACAAGGCGGGCCTCTACCAGGCGCTCGCCGTCCGGCACACCGACGCCCTGCTGGACTCGCTGCGGGCCGCACTGGACGCGCCTGCCGAGCGCCGCAGCCGGGTGGAGTCCACGCTCGACACCTACCTCGCGGCCATCGAGGCGCGGCCGCAGGTGTACCGGTTCCTGATGCACCCGGCGGAGGACTCGCACTCCGCGGAACGCGGCTTCGACGTGGGCCTGCACTCGGCCCCGCTGCTGCGCCGGCTCGGCGAGGAACTGGCCGAGGTCATCGGCGAACGCGTCGACCTCGGCCCGGGCAGCGAACGCCTGGCCCGGGTGTGGGGACACGGCATCGTCGGCATGATGCACGCGGCGGGCGACTGGTGGCTCGGAGAACGCCCCTGCGAACGCACCGAGTTGGTGGCGGCGCTCACCGACCTCCTGTGGGGCCGCCTGGCCACGGCCGGCAACCGCGCGGGCGGACCCGGCTTCTGAGCGCCGCCCGGCTCCCGTCAGGCCTGCGGGCCCGGTTCCGCGACGAGTGCCTGCGCACCCCAGGCCGTCTTGCCGATCGCCCGGCGCAGCCGGCGCGCCCGCAGCCCGGTGACCCGGTCCGCGTAGACGGTGCCCTCCAGGTGGTCGCACTCGTGCTGGAGGCAACGGGCGAAGAACCCGGTCCCCGAGATCCGGACCGGCGCGCCGTCGGAGGTGACCCCCTCGACCACCGCGTGGTCGAAGCGGACCGTACCGGCCTCCAGGCCGGGCAGCGACAGACAGCCCTCGGGACCGCGGTAGGCGTCTCCCTCGGCGGTCACCAGGCGGGGGTTGACGACGTGTCCGACGTGCCGGACGTCCTCGTCGTCGGGGCAGTCGTAGACGAACACCCGCAGCCCGACCCCGATCTGGTTGGCGGCGAGGCCGACGCCCTGGGCCGCGTACATCGTCGCGAACATGTCCTCGATGAGCCGGTCGAGAGCGGGGCCGAACCCGGTGACCTCGGTGCACGGCGAGTGGAGCACCGGATCGCCCAGCAGGCTCATGGTGCGGACGAGTCCGGTGGTACCGGGGATGGTGCGCTGTCGCATGGCCGTAAGCGTACGACGGGCGAAGATATGAGCAGATCCGCGCCGCCCCTGGGGCGCCGCGGTCAAGGCCCCGGCAGGTACTGGATAGGCTGGGGCCGACCGACGCTAGGAGGACAAGGGACGATGGCAGGCAACACGGAGCCGCTTTCGCCGCGGGCCAAGCTGGCCGTGACGGCGGGCAAGGCCGCGGCGGCGGTGTCGCGGGCCGCGGGACGCGGAAGCGGATCGGTGATCGGCGGCAAGGTCGCACTCAGGCTGGACCCCGATCTTCTCGGCGCGCTGGCGCAGCATCTCGACGTCGTCCTCGTCTCCGCGACGAACGGCAAGACCACGACCACCCGGCTGATCGCGGAGGCCCTGCGGGCCAGCGGTCCGGTGGTCTCCAACGCCCTCGGCGCGAACATGCCGGCCGGCATCACCTCCGCGCTGGCGGGCGGCTCGGACGCCAAGTACGGCGTCATCGAGGTCGACGAGAAGTACCTCGCCGGAGTGGCCAGGGACGTCACCCCCAAGGTGATCGCCCTGCTCAACCTCTCCCGCGACCAGCTGGACCGCGCCGCCGAGACCCGCATGCTCGCCGAGAAGTGGCGCGAGGGGCTCCAGGGCTCCAAGGCCGTCATCGTGGCCAACTGCGACGACCCGCTGATCGTGTGGTCCGCGTCCTCCTCGCAGAACGTGGTGTGGGTCGCGGCCGGCCAGGAGTGGAAGGACGACGCCTGGTCGTGCCCCTCCTGCGGTGGCGTCATGCAGCGCCCGGGCGACGACTGGTTCTGCGGCGAGTGCGGCTTCCGCCGCCCCACCCCCAGCTGGGTGCTCTCCGGCGACCACGTACTGGACCCGCACGGCAGCGCCTGGCCGATCCACCTCCAGCTGCCCGGCCGCGCCAACAAGGCCAACGCCGCGACCTCGGCCGCCGTGGCCGCCGTGTTCGGCGTCCCGCCGCAGGTGGCGCTGGAGCGGATGTACCAGGTCCAGGCCGTCGCCGGCCGCTACGACGTGGTCTCCTTCCAGGGCCGTGAGCTGCGGCTGCTGCTCGCCAAGAACCCGGCGGGCTGGCTCGAAACGTTTTCGCTGATCGACCCGCCGCCCACGCCGGTGATCCTGTCCGTCAACGCGCGCGGCGCCGACGGCACGGACACCTCCTGGCTGTGGGACGTGGACTACCCGCGCCTGGCCGGGCACCCCATCTTCGTGATCGGCGACCGCAAGCTGGACCTCGCGGTCCGGCTGGAGGTCGCGGGCCTGGACTTCCGGGTCTGCGAGACCCTCGACGAGGCCGTGCAGCTGGCCCCGCCCGGGCAGATCGAGCTGATCGCGAACTACACCGCCTTCCAGGACGTGCGCCGCCGCGTCGGCAACTAGTACCCGTACCCTCTAAGGACACAAGAGCATGAGCGACAACAGCCTGCGTCTGGTGTGGGTCTACCCCGACCTGCTCAGCACGTACGGAGACCAGGGCAACGCCCTCGTGGTGGAGCGCCGGGCGCGCCAGCGCGGCCTGGACGTGCAGCGCGTGGACGTGCGCAGCGACCAGCCCATCCCCACCTCGGGCGACATCTACCTGATCGGCGGCGGCGAGGACCGGCCGCAGCGCCTGGCGGCGGAGCGCCTGCTGCGCGACGGCGGCCTGGAGCGGGCCGTCTCGAACGGGGCGATCGTCTTCTCGGTCTGCGCCGGGTACCAGATCCTCGGCAACGAGTTCGTCAACGACATGGGCGAGCGCCAGCAGGGCCTGGGCCTGCTGGACGTGGTCACCGTGCGCGGCGAGGGCGAGCGGTGCGTCGGCGACGTCCTCGCCGACATCGACCCGCGGCTGAACCTGCCCCCGCTGACGGGCTTCGAGAACCACCAGGGCGTGACCCACCTCGGCCCGACGGCCAAGCCCTTCGCCCGCACCCGGCTGGGCCGCGGCAACGGCACCGGTGACGGCACCGAAGGCGCGTACAACGACACCGTGTTCGGCACGTACATGCACGGTCCCGTGATGGCCCGCAACCCGCAGATCGCGGACCTGCTGCTGAAGCTGGCCCTCGACGTGAACGCGCTGCCGGGCCTCGACGACCGCTGGTACGAGGCGCTGCGCGACGAGCGCATCGCGGCGGCCACGCAGCCCGCGTAACGTCCGCGTCACGCACCGTTCGGCCCGGATTCCCTTGGGGGATCCGGGCCGACGTGCGTTCGCACGACGGATGTGACCAGCATGTGGAGGATGGTGCAGTCCAGTGGGAATCCGCTTGTAGGCTGGCTGTCAGTACCAACCGGACGACGTGGTCCGGTCGTCGGCCCACGTTGCAAAGGTTCTTCCTGCCATGCGCATTGGTGTGCTCACTTCCGGAGGCGACTGCCCCGGCCTCAATGCCGTCATCCGCTCCGTCGTGCACCGCGCCGTCGTCGACCACGGAGACGAGGTGATCGGCTTCCACGACGGCTGGCGGGGCCTGCTGGAGTGCGATTACCGCAAGCTCGACCTCGACGCCGTCAGCGGCATCCTGGCCCGTGGCGGCACCATCCTCGGCTCCTCCCGGGTCCAGCCCGCGCACCTGCGCGACGGCGTGGAGCGGGCCCGCGGCCACCTCGCCGACCTCGGCCTGGACGCCGTCATCCCGATCGGCGGAGAGGGCACGCTCAAGGCGGCGAACCTGCTGTCCCAGGGCGGCCTGCCCATCGTCGGGGTTCCCAAGACCATCGACAACGACATCGCCTCGACCGACGTCACCTTCGGTTTCGACACCGCCGTCGGGGTCGCCACCGAGGCCCTGGACCGGCTCAAGACCACCGCCGAATCGCACCAGCGCGTGATGGTCGTCGAGGTCATGGGCCGGCACACCGGCTGGATCGCGCTGCACTCGGGCATGGCGGCGGGCGCGCACGCCATCGTCGTGCCGGAGCGCCCCTTCGACATCGAGGAGCTGACCGCGATCGTCGGCGAGCGGTTCTCGGCCGGCAAGCGGTTCGCGATCGTCGTGGTCGCCGAGGGCGCCAAGCCCGCCGCGGGCAGCTCGATGGCGGTGGAGGCGGGCGGCACCGACATGTACGGCCACGAGCGGTTCGCCGGCATCGGCAACCGGCTCGCCGTCGAGCTCGAGGACCGCCTCGGCAAGGAAGCCCGCCCGGTGATCCTCGGTCACGTGCAGCGCGGCGGCACGCCGACCGCGTACGACCGCGTCCTGGCCACCCGCTTCGGCTGGCACGCGGTGGAGGCCGCGCACCGGGGCGAGTTCGGGATGCTGACCGCGCTGCGCGGCACCGACATCGTGATGGTGCCGCTCGCCGACGCCGTGCGGACCCTCAAGACGGTCCCGGCCGAGCGCTACGACGAGGCGGAGACCGTTCTGTGATGTTTCCCCCCTTCTGACTGCCGCCCCCGGACGCTTCGGCCTCCGGGGGCGGCACTACTGTGGTGGAGCGCCACAGTCAAGGGAGTGAAGAGATGGATCACAGCGGTCACGGCATGGACATGAATATGGACATGGACCTGCCGCCGTTCACTCTCGGGCGCGGGCTGGAGTTCTCCTTCGACGCCTTCTTCCTGATCGGCTCGGTGCTGGGGCTAGCCCTGTACGTGTGGGGCGTGGCGCGACTGCGGCGGCGCGGGGACGCGTGGCCGGTGGGGCGGACCGTCTCCTTCACCGCGGGTGTGCTGACCGTGGCCCTGATGACGTGCACCAAGCTGAACGACTACGGCATGGTCATGTTCAGCGTGCACATGGTGCAGCACATGGTGATCAGCATGCTCTCCCCGATCCTGCTGCTGCTCGGTGCTCCCGTCACGCTGACGCTGCGGGCGCTCCCGCCGGCCGCCCGGGGCGTCAAGGGGCCGCGCGAGCTGTTGCTGATGCTGCTGCACAGCCGCTACCTCAAGGTGATCACCCACCCGGCCTTCACGATCCCCCTGTTCATCGCCAGCCTCTACGGCCTCTACTTCACCCCTTTGTTCGACACCCTGATGCAGAGCAGGGCCGGGCACATCGGGATGATGGTCCACTTCCTGGCCGTCGGTCTGATCTTCTTCTGGCCGATCATGGGCGTGGACCCGGGCCCGCACCGCCCCGGATACGTGATGCGGATGCTGGAGCTGTTCGCCGGCATGCCGTTCCACGCCTTCTTCGGCATCGCGCTGATGATGGCGAGCGAGCCGATGATCAAGACGTACCGGAACCCGCCGGCCTCCCTGGGGGTCGACGCGCTCGTCGACCAGCAGTGGGGCGGCGGCATCGCCTGGGCGTTCAGCGAGATCCCTTCGGTGCTGGTGCTGATCGCGCTCGTCTACCAGTGGTACCGCTCGGAGCAGCGGGCCGCGAAGCGCTCGGACCGGGCGGCGGAGCGCAACGGGGACCAGGAGCTGGAGGCGTACAACTCGTACCTCGCCTCGCTCCAGGGGCGTGGCCGGTAGCGCGGCGCCCCCTCCCCGCGCCACCATGGGGCATGAGCGGATCCGTTAAGGCGATGGCCGTGATGACCTTCGGCTCTCTGGTGGCCGTCGCCGCCTACTCCGTGGCGCTCGGCAGCAACGGCTGGCTGTGGTTCATGTGGGTGGTGCTCGGGCTGCTGACCGCGGGAATGGCAGCCGCCCGCGGCACGTGAGCCTCCCGCGCCGCCGCCCCGGCCCGCCGCCCGGCCCGCCTGCGGGCGAGCGGCCTCGCGGCGCCCTCCCGCGCTGCCCGGCGACCCGCTCGCCGCTTCGGCCGGTTCCCGACCGTACTCGAACGAACCCCGGGCGACGGCGTCCGTGCTGATCGGGTTCTGGTTCACCATGCCCATCCGGCTGATCGGGTTCTGGTTCACCATGCCCATCCGGCACCGGGTGCGCCACACTGACCTGTCCACCAGGTGAAGGGAGACGGCCGGTGTTCTACCACCTGCTCAAGCACGTGCTGCTCGGCCCGCTGCTGCGGCTGCTGTTCCGCCCGCGGATCGAGGGCCTGGAGAACATCCCGCCGGAGGGCGCGGCGATCATCGCCGGCAATCACCTGTCGTTCTCCGACCACTTCCTGATGCCGGCGATCCTCAAACGCAGGATCACCTTCCTGGCGAAGGCCGAGTACTTCACCGGCCCCGGGATCAAAGGGCGGCTGACGGCGGCCTTCTTCCGCAGCGCCGGCCAGATCCCGGTGGACCGCTCCGGCAAGGACGCCGGACAGGCCGCGCTGCGAGAGGGGCTCGGGGTCCTGGCCAAGGGGGAGCTGCTCGGCATCTACCCGGAGGGCACCCGCTCGCACGACGGGCGGCTCTACAAGGGCAAGGTCGGGGTGGCGGCGATGGCGCTCGGTGCCGGCGTGCCGGTGGTGCCGTGCGCGATGGTCGGCACCTTCGAGATCCAGCCGCCCGGGCAGAAGCTCCCGAAGATCCGGCGGGTCACGATCCGTTTCGGCCGGCCGCTGGAGTTCTCGCGCTACGCGGGCCTGGAGGGCGAGCGGGCGATCCTGCGGGCCGTCACCGACGAGATCATGTACGCGGTCCTGCAGCTGTCCGGCCAGGAGTACGTCGACCGGTACGCGGCCGAGGTGAAGGCGGAGGAGGAGCAGGCACGGAAGAAGGCCCGGCGCTGGACGCGCTGAGCCTTCTCCGTGTGGGTGCCCGGGTGCCTCCGGCGTCCTAGCGGACGGCCGGGAGCTCCTCGCGCTTCGCCAGTTCGGCGCCCTGGGCCTGCGCCGACGACTTGGCGGCGGCCGGAGCCGGGGCGACCGGGGTGGCGTGCGGCTCGCACGTCACGTCCTGGGCGTCGACCTTGCCGGTCAGCAGGTAGCTGTCCACGCGGGAGTTGATGCAGGGGTTCACCAGGCTGGTGACACCGTGCGAGCCCGCGTTCTTCTCGGTGATCAGACGCGAACCGCCGAGGCGGCGGTGCATCTCGACGCCGCCCGCGTACGGGGTGGCCGCGTCGCGCTCGCTCTGGACGACGAGGACCGGCGGCAGACCGCGCTTGGCGCTCGCGCCGACCTCGATCGGGGTGCTCTGCTTGGCCTTCCAGGTCGCGCAGGGCAGGTTCATCCACGCGTTGGACCAAGTCAAGAAGGGGTACTTCTTGTTCAGCGCGGTGTTGTCCTTGTCCCACTTGGCCCAGCTGGTGGGCCACTTGGCGTCGGCGCACTCGACCGCGGTGTAGACGGCGTTGCCGTTCTCCGTCGCGATGTTGCCCTGGATGTCCGAGAGGTCCGGGGTGACCGCGTCGATCAGCGGCTTCTCGTCACCCGCGACGTACGCGCTCAGGGCCTGGGCCGTGGGCACCCACGAGGAGTCGTAGTACGGGGCGCTCTGGAAGAAACCGATGAGCTCCGCCGGTCCGGCCACGCCACCGAGCGGGCTGGCCTTGGCCTTGGCGCGCAGTTCCAGCCACTTGGCCTCGACCTTGGCGCGGGTGTCGCCGATGTGGAAGACGCTGTCGTTCTTGGCGACCCAGTCCTCCCAGTCGTTCCAGCGCACCTGGAAGGCGACGTCCTGCTCCAGGTTGGCCTGGTACCAGATGTTGTCCTGGTCCGGGTTGACCACGCTGTCGACGATCATGCGGCGCACGTGGCCCGGGAACAGGGTCGCGTAGACCCCGCCGAGGTAGGTGCCGTAGGAGACGCCGAGGTAGTTCAGCTTCTTCTCGCCGAGCGCGGCGCGGATGACGTCCAGGTCACGCGCGGTGTTCGGCGTGGTCATGAACGGCAGCATCTCGCCGCTGCGCTCCTTGCAGCCGTCCGCGTACTCCGCGGCGAGCTTGCGCTGGGCGCGCTTGTCGGCCTCGTTGGACGGGACCGGGTCCGCCTTGGGGACCTTGACGTACTCCTGCGGGTCCACGCAGGAGATGGGCGCCGAGTGGCCGACGCCGCGGGGGTCGAAGCCCACGAAGTCGTACGCCTTGGCGGTGTTCACCCACAGCGGGGACTTGGTGGTGATCCGGCGCGGGAAGCGCATGCCCGAACCGCCCGGGCCACCGGGGTTGTAGACGAGCGCGCCCTGGCGCTCCTCCTTGGTGCCGGTGCTCAGCGCGCGGTCGACGGCCAGGTCGATGGTCTTGCCGTACGGCTTGGCGTAGTCGACCGGGACCTTCACCCAGCCGCACTGGATCGGCTTCTCGAAGCCCCAGTCGGCCGGGCAGTCCTTCCAATCGATCCCGGTGCGGGCCGCACGGGCGGCGGCGACCTGAACGCCGATCGCCTCGTTGTAGCCGTTGTCACCGGAGGCCGGGGCGGCCTCGGCGGTCGGGGCGAGCAGCAGGCTCGCCGCCAGAGCGCCGGTGATCAGAGTGGCGGCGCTCCCCAGCGCCGCGGTGCGTATCACGTGGTTGTTCCCCCTGCGTCATCTGCCGTCGCGGGCAGCCGTATTGGTCGATTCGGTCGTTGACGTGCAGGGGGATCCTTGCGCCTGACCGGGACCGGGCGACAGAGCACGGTCCGGTTCTTTGCCAACCCGATATGCGGACGAGAGTGTACCGCTGAGCGGTGTCCGATTCGCCCCGGGTCCGCCCTCCCGTTACCAGCCGTACGTCGAGCAGGCCGCGTCGAGCAGTTCCCGCAGTCCCAGCGCGTCCGGGGCGAGGACCGTCACCAGGACGGCCGGTCCGGCGAGCGGGGTCACCGCCGCGAACTCGCCCGGCAGCGCCGCCTGCGGCGGGGCATCGGCGAACGCCGGGTCCACGACCAGGAGTTGTCCCAGCGCCCGGTGGCCCGCGAGCCCCGCCGGGCCGTCCCAACCGCCGGGGGCGCCCGGTCCGCAGGCCAGTTCCTGGTCCAGCAGCGGGCGGCCGCCCCGGGAGACGGTGAGCCGGCTGCGGAGCAGGCCCGGGGCCTCCCCCGTGCGGCCGAGCACCTGCTCCTCGCGCAGCAGCAGCCGGGCGGTGGGGGCGAGTTCCACGCGGGTGCGCACGCGCAGGTCACTGCCGCGCACGGACACCAGCGGTTCGGGGAGCCACCGCACCGCCGCGTCCTCGGCCAGCGTCAGCCGTACGTCGTACCGCGCGGGCGCGCCGCCCCGGCCGGGCAGCGCCAGGGTGGCCGCCGCCGAGCGGAGCCCGAGCCGGGCCCCCGGTCCGGCGTGGGCCTCGACAGCGAGGTGATCCCCGCCGAGCGGCGCGCTCATCGCGCCGACCAGCATCACGCCGGCCTCGGCGCCCTCGCCCCGGGTGCGGCGCAGCGCGAGCGGGCCGTCCCCGGCCAGCAGCGGCAGGGCGGTGCCGCCCCGCCCGTCGGCGACTGCGGCGATCCGGGCGGTGGCCCGGAGCCCCGCCGGAGCGGGGGCTTCCGGGGCAACGGGGGGCGCGCTGGTCACCGTACGGTCCAGGCGGCGATCCGGCCGCGCACCCAGTCGGCGACCGGGGTGACGCCCTCGGGCCCGCGCAGGGACTGGAACGCCACGGGCAGGTCACCGCGCTGCTCGGCGGCGTCGCGTGCCATCCGGTCCAGGTCGGAGCCGACGTGGGGGGCGAGGTCGGTCTTGTTGACGATGAGCAGGTCGGCGGTGGTGACGCCGGGGCCGCCCTTGCGCGGGATGTCGTCGCCGCCGGCCACGTCGATGACGAAGATCTGGGCGTCGACCAGGCCCCGGGAGAAGGTCGCGGTCAGGTTGTCCCCGCCGGACTCGACCAGGATCAGGTCCAGCGGGGCGGTGTGCCGGTGGGCTTCCTCCAGTTCCTCGACGGCCTCCAGGTTGGCGGAGATGTCGTCCCGGATGGCGGTGTGCGGGCAGGCTCCGGTCTCGACGGCGCTGATCCGCTCGGGCGGCAGGACCGCCTCGCGGAGCAGGAACTCGGCGTCCTCACGGGTGTAGATGTCGTTGGTGACGACGGCCATCGACAGTTCGGCGCGCAGGGCCCGGCACAGCGCTGCGACGGTGGCCGTCTTGCCGGAGCCGACCGGTCCGCCGAGGCCCACTCGCAGGGCGCGGCGGGTGCCGTCGGCGCGGACGGGCTCGGCGCTGTGGGTGTGGCGGTGCGGGTAACTGCCGCCGTGGTCGAGGTGCATGGTTCTCCTTGGGTGGGGGCGGTCAGGAGGCGAAGAGCCGGACCGGCCAGTCGGCATGGACCTGCGCCGCGATGTCCAGCAGTGGGGAAGACGCGGCCGGCAGCGCGTCCAGACCCTCGTGCCGGGCCAGCAGGGCGGCGCTCGCCGCCCGGCCGGAGACGGCGTCGAGTTCGGGGGCGAGGCCGGCCAGGACCGCGCTCGCCTCGAAGGGGTCCAGGCCCAGCAGCCGGACGGTCGCGGTGGCGGGACCGCTGACGCTCTCGTACGCCGCCACGTGCGCGGCGTCCAGCGGACCGAGCCCGGCGGCCCTGGCCGTGACGCCGAGCACCACGGGCTGGTGGGCCCCGCGCGGGAAGGCGGCGGCCAGCGCGTCGAGTTCGGCGGCCGGCCAGGTGGCCCGGGCGGCCCGCATCAGCTGCCGGCCGAGCCGCCGCGCGGCCAGGCGCAGTGCGGGCGAGGGGGTGCGGGCGTCGGCGGCGGCGTCGAGTTCCGCCGGGTCGAGGCCGTGGGCGGCGGCCGCGGCGAGGCCGGCGGCGACGAGGCCGGAGGTGTGCAGCCGGCCCCGGCAGAACTCCGCGAGCGTCGCGGCGTCGTGGATCCGGCCCGCCTTGCAGGCGGCCTCCGCCCCGCCGGAGTGGGCGTGCCCTCCGGCGGGGAAGCGGCCGTCGGCGAGGACGAGCAGCGCGGCGAGGCTCATCGGGAGGCGCCGCCTCTGCTGGTTATGGTCTGCGCAGCGGAACGGGCGCTCATCAGAACAGGAAGTATCTCTGTGCCATGGGCAGTTCCGCCGCCGGAGCCGGCTCCACGACCTCGCCGTCGATGGTGACGGTGAAGGTGTCGGCGTCGACCTCGACCCGGGGCATGGCATCGTTGTTGCGCATGTCCGTCTTGCCCACCTTTCGGGTGCTCTCGATGGCCACGAACTGCTTGTCGAGGCCGAGCCGCTCGGGCAGCCCGTCGTCGAGGGCGGCCTGCGCGGTGAAGTTGAGCGAGTTGAGGGCCGGCGCGCGCCCGTAGGCCCCGTACATGGGCCGGGGCAGGACGGGCTGCGGGGTGGGGATGGAGGCGTTGGCGTCGCCCATCTGCGCGTAGGCGATCTGGCCGCCCTTGACGACGACCTCCGGCTTGACCCCGAAGAAGGCGGGGTTCCACAGGACCAGGTCGGCGAGCTTGCCGACCTCGACCGAGCCGATCTCGCGGGCGAGGCCCTGGGCCACCGCGGGGTTGATCGTGTACTTGGCGACGTAGCGGCGGGCCCGGTGGTTGTCGGCCGGGCCGTCGCCGGGCAGGAAGCCGCGCCGCTTCTTCATCACGTGGGCGGTCTGCCAGGTGCGCAGCACGACCTCGCCGACCCGGCCCATGGCCTGGGAGTCGGAGGAGATGATGGAAATGGCCCCGAGGTCGTGCAGGACGTCCTCGGCGGCGATGGTGGAGGGGCGGATCCGGGACTCGGCGAAGGCGAGGTCCTCGGGGACGGCCGGGTTGAGGTGGTGGCAGACCATCAGCATGTCGAGGTGTTCCTCGATGGTGTTGACGGTGTGCGGCCGGGTGGGATTGGTGGAGCTGGGCAGGATGTTCGGCTCGGAGACCACGGTGATGATGTCGGGTGCGTGTCCGCCGCCCGCGCCCTCGGTGTGGTACGAGTGGATGGTCCGCCCGGCGATCGCCGCCAGGGTGTCCGCGACGAACCCGGCCTCGTTGAGGGTGTCGGTGTGGATGGCGACCTGGGCGCCGGTCTCTTCCGCGACGGTCAGGCAGGCGTCGATGGCGGCGGGCGTCGCCCCCCAGTCCTCGTGGATCTTGAAGCCGAGGGCGCCGCCGCGCAGCTGGGAGTACATGCCCTCGCGGGACATGGTGTTGCCCTTGCCGAGCAGGCCGATGTTGACGGGGTAGGCCTCCAGCGCCGCGAACATCCTGGCCAGGTGCCAGGGTCCGGGCGTGACGGTGGTCGCCTTGGAGCCCTCCGCGGGTCCGGTGCCGCCGCCGACGAGGGTGGTGATGCCGGAGGCGAGGGCCTCGTCGACAACGGTGGGGGCGATGAAGTGCACGTGGGCGTCGATGGCTCCGGCAGTGACCATCTTCCCGTTGCCGGCGATGATCTCGGTCTCGGGGCCGATGATCAGCGAGGGGTCGACCCCGTCCATGGTGTCGGGGTTGCCGGCCTTGCCGATGCCGCAGATCCGGCCGTCCCGGATGCCGAGGTCGGCCTTGACTATGCCCCAGTGGTCGAGGATCACCACCCCGGTGATCACCGTGTCGGGGGCGCCTTCGGCGCGGGTGGTGCGGGCCTGGCCCATGGATTCGCGTATGACCTTGCCGCCGCCGAAGACGGCTTCGTCCCCCGAGCGTCCGGGGCCGCCGCTGAGGTCCTGTTCGATCTCCACGAAGAGATCGGTGTCGGCGAGCCGTATCCGGTCGCCCTTGGTCGGTCCGAAGAGGTCCGCGTACGTCTGGCGGGATATCTCAGCCATCGAGCGGCCCTCCGGTTTCCCCGCGCAGGCCCGGCACGGTGCGCAGACCGCCCAGCGGGACGAGTTCGACGGAGACGGGGATGCCCGGCTCGAAGCGGACGGCGGTACCGGCGGCGATGTTGAGCCGGAGCCCGTGGGCGGCGGCACGGTCGAAGTCGAGACCCGGGTTGACTTCGGCGAAGTGGTAGTGCGAGCCGACCTGCACGGGGCGGTCGGCGGCGTTGAGCACGGTGAGACGGGTGATGGCGCGGCCTTCGTTCAGGCGCACCGGACCGTCCCCGAAGGCGATTTCGCCGGGGATCATGCTGGTGCTCCCGTTCAGACGATGGGGTCGTGGACAGTGACGAGCTTGGTGCCGTCCGGGAAGGTCGCCTCGACCTGGACGTCGTGGATCATCTCGGGGATCCCCTCCATGACCTCGTCGCGGCGCAGCACGGTGCGGCCGGAGGCCATGAGCTCGGCCACCGTCCGCCCGTCGCGGGCGCCTTCGAGGATGTGCGAGGTGATCAGCGCCACCGCCTCGGGGTGGTTGAGGCGCACTCCGCGCGCCCTGCGCTTCTCGGCCACGTCGGCCGCGACGTGGATGAGCAGTCTTTCCTGCTCGTGCGGTGTCAGTTGCACACGTATCACCAAGCTTCCGGGACAAGATCAACTTCGCGCCAAGAAGACCCTATTCGCCTTCAACACTTTGTTGACCTGCACATATCCGTGCCAAGCATCTCTTGCCCAACACGGGGAGAGGCTTTCCGTCCCGATCACCAGCGCTTTACCGGCTCATGGGTGATCATTGGCGGAAGGCCGCGGGCGCCATAGTAGGACCCGCAGTTTTCCGCCGAGTTAAGCCACGTTTCGGGAAGGCTCCCGGTTCAGCCCCGGGCCGCCTTCCGTGCAGGTTTCCGTATACGCAGCCCGTCCGCGGCCCGGCGTGGAGCGCGCCGCCGCCCCGGCCGCGGCGCCCTCAACAACCGGTGGCGGTCCTCGCGGGGGCCGCGACGGCCCAGGGGAGCGCGATCCACACGGTCTTGCCGCCGTCCTCGGTCGGGGTGACCGAGAGGCGGCCGCCCGCCTCCGCGGCGAGCCAGCGGATGATGACCATCCCCCGGCCGTTGTCCTGCTGGACGGCGGCCGGCAGCCGCCGGGGCCGGCGGGGGTGACTGTCCGTCACCCCGACGCGCAGCCACTCGCCGCGTTCCAGCCGGAGGTCCACGGTGAAGGTGGGCGACTGGCCGAAGGTGTGCTGCACCGCGTTGGTCGCGAGCTCCGAGACGATCAGCCGGACGGTGTGCGCCGTCTCGGACTCCTCGGGCAGTCCCCATTCACCGAGCACCTCCGCGACGTACCGGCGGGCAGCGGCGACCGCGGCCGGGTCGCTCGGCAGAGTGACGGATGCTTCCTGGTGGTCTGCCATGGCGACGTCCCTTTCCCACCGGGGCGCAGCCGCCCCGGATCTACGCTGAGCGTCAGAGTGCACCCATCGTGCCGCCGTTTCCGTCGTTCCCCCAAGATATGCATATATCTGTCGCTCAATGCGGTGAACTCTGCTACGGAAGAGCGTATTTGGACGGCAGACTGGTGCGAGGTGTGCCGGTGGGAAGGAGAGCGGGTATGCAGCACGGTCCCGCGGTACGCCGCCGCAAGCTCGGCGAGGAATTGCGTGCGCTCCGTGACCGTACCGGTCTCACCAGTGGTGAGGCCGCCCGGCTGGTGGGATGGCACCAGTCGAAAATCAGCCGCATCGAAACGGGCAGAAGTGGCGTGAAGACGGAGGACATCCGGCTCCTCCTCGACGCCTACGGGGATGTGGTGAGCGCCCAGCAGCGGGCCCTGCTGGAAGCCCTTGGGGCCTCGGCGGCCGGCCCCGGGGCGGGGGGCGACCGGGCGCCCGGCCGGCAGTGGTGGCACGACTACCGGGGGCTGCTGCCCCAGGAATACCGGGACTTCATCAGCCTGGAGGCGGGGGCCCGCTCCGCGCGCACCGTCGAACTCTCGGTGGTGCCGGGGCTGCTGCAGACGCCGGAATACGCACGCGCCGTGACCCGGGCGGCGCTGGGCGGGCTGCCCGAGCCGAAGGTGGACGCGCTGGTCGACGTACGGCTGGCCCGCCAGTCGGTGCTGCGGGCCGACCCTCCGCTCGAACTGAGCGCGGTACTGGACGAGGCGGTCCTGCGTCGGCAGATCGGCGGGCCGGGGGTGATGCGGGAGCAGTTGCGGCACCTGGCGGAGGTGGCCCGGCTGCCCCAAGTGCGCCTGCAGGTGCTGCCGTTCAGCGTGGGGGGTCATCTCGGCCTGACCGGACCGTTCGTCATCTTCTCATTTCCGAACATCGCCGATCTGGATGTGGTGGTACTCGACCATTTGACGAGTAGCCTCTACCTGGAGCGGAAGGAAGACCTAGAGGCGTACAGCGCCGCGTTCCGCACCATCCAGGCGCACGCCCTCCCGCCCCGGGACTCGTCGGATCTGATCAGCTCTATCGCTGACGACGCGTAAGGAGGCACCCCCGTGTCCGCAACCCCCTTATCCACCCGCGGACTTCTGATCAGCGCGCGGTGGCGGCGCAGCAGCCGCAGCACCGGAATGAACAACTGCGTGGAAGCGGCCGTCCTCAGTGGCGGTCTCCTGGCCGTCCGCGACTCCAAGCGGACGGAGGGCCCGGCCGTACTCTTCACCGGACCCGCCTGGGACGGCTTCCTCGCCTCGGTCCGGGCGGACGCCCCGGCGTGAGGTTCAGCGGTCCGTGGCTCCGGCGGGAGCGGTACGCAGGATCACCGCGACGGCCCGACTGATCTCGTCCCCCGTGAGATCGGCCCGGGCGGTCAGCCGCAACCGGGAGACGCCGTCCGGAACGGACGGCGGCCGGAAGCACCCCACGGACAGACCTGCCTCGCGGCAGTCGGCGGCCCAGCGCAGTGCCGCCGCGGCCGACGGGGCCCGCACCGACACCACGGCCGCGTCCGGCCGGGCCGAGGTCAGGCCGGACGCGGTGAGCCGCCCGTACAGCAGGGCGGCCACCTCCCGGGCCCGCGCGGCGCGTTCCGGTTCCCGTCCGAGCAGCCGCAGGGCGGCGAGCGCCGCGCCCGTGGCGGCCGGCGCGAGCCCGGTGTCGAAGATGAAGGTCCGGGCCGTGTTGACGAGGTGCCGTATCACCTTGGCCGGCCCGAGCACGGCGCCGCCCTGGCTGCCCAGCGACTTCGACAGGGTCAGCGTCGCGACCACCCCGGGCGCGCCCGCGAGCCCGGCCGCGTGCAGCGCGCCCCGGCCGCCCTCGCCCAGGACGCCGAGCCCGTGCGCGTCGTCCACCACCAGGGCGGCGCCCTCCGCGCGGCAGGCGGCGGCGTAGCCGGCGAGCGGGGCGGCGTCCCCGTCGACGGAGAAGACGGAGTCGCTGACCAGCAGGGAGCGGCCCTCGTGTCCGGCCAGCGTCTTGCGTGCGGCGTCCGCGTCACCGTGCGGGACGACGGCGACGTCGGCGCGCGAGAGCCGGCAGCCGTCGACGATCGAGGCGTGGTTCCCCGCGTCCGAGACGACGAGCGTGCCGCGGTCGCTCAGCGCCGTGACCGCGGCGAGATTCGCCGCGTAACCGGACGAAAGCACCAGAGCGGCCTCGAAGCCGCAGAACGCGGCCAGTTCACGCTCCAGCGCGGCGTGCAGTTCGGTGGTGCCGGTCACCAGGCGGGAGCCGGTGGCCCCGGCCCCCCAGCGCTCGGCCGCCCGCTGCGCGCCGGCGACGACCTCGGGATGCCGGGCCAGTCCGAGGTAGTCGTTGCTCGCGAGGTCCAGCAGCGGCGAGGAAGCCGGGCGCGGACGCAGCGTCCGGACGAGCCCGGCCCGTTCGCGGGCCCGTTCCGCTTCATCGATCCAGGCGAAGACGTCCACGGGCTCGGGGGTGTGCTGGAGCATCGGCGCAGTCCTCGCGTTTTGTCGGCTGTCCACAGGCCTGCTAGACCTTAGCCCGCCGGGGCACGAGCGCCAGGTGTGGCGATACACACACTGCGTTCCGGCGATGTTGTGCGATCCCTCCTTGGCCGTGAGTGCTCGTGTGGTCCAGGATCGGCGTCATGGACCTGCTGAACACCCTGGTGGAAAAGGGGCTGCGGCGCGAGCTGCCGACCCGCGAAGAGGCACTCGCCGTACTGGCGACTTCCGACGACGAACTGCTCGACGTGGTGGCCGCGGCCGGCAAGGTACGCCGCCAGTGGTTCGGACGGCGAGTCAAGCTGAACTACCTGGTCAACCTGAAGTCGGGACTGTGCCCGGAGGACTGTTCGTACTGTTCCCAGCGTCTGGGATCGAAGGCGGAGATCCTCAAGTACACCTGGTTGAAGCCCGAGGAGGCCTCGCAGGCCGCCGCCGCCGGTGTCGCGGGCGGCGCGAAGCGCGTCTGCCTCGTGGCGAGCGGACGCGGTCCGACGGACCGCGACGTGGAGCGCGTCGGCAAGACGATCGAGGCGATCAAGGAGCAGAACGAGGGCGTCGAGGTCTGCGCCTGCCTGGGCCTGCTCTCCGACGGCCAGGCCGAACGCCTGCGGGACGCGGGTGCCGACGCGTACAACCACAACCTCAACACGTCCGAGGCGACGTACGGTCAGATCACCAAGACGCATACCTACGCGGACCGGGTCGACACCGTACAAAAGGCCCACGCGGCGGGTCTGTCCGCCTGCTCCGGCCTGATCGCGGGCATGGGCGAGAGCGACGAGGACCTCGTCGACGTCGTCTACTCGCTGCGCGACTTGGACCCGGACTCCGTTCCCGTCAACTTCCTGATCCCCTTCGAGGGCACCCCGCTGGCCAAGGAGTGGAACCTCACCCCGCAGCGCTGCCTGCGGATCCTGGCGATGGTGCGCTTCGTCTGCCCCGACGTCGAGGTCCGTCTCGCGGGCGGCCGCGAGGTGCACCTGCGCAGCATGCAGCCGCTGGCCCTGCACCTGGTGAACTCCATCTTCCTCGGCGACTACCTGACGAGCGAGGGCCAGGCCGGCCAGGCCGACCTCGACATGATCGCGGACGCCGGTTTCGAGGTGGAGGGTGCCGGTACGACCACCCTCCCCGCGCACCGCTCGGACCAGGCTGCGGCCGGGGGCTGCGGCTCGCACGGCGCGGGCGGCCCGGTGTGCGGCTCGGCGGCCTCCGCCGGCTCCGCCGACGCGCCGGGCTGCGGTTCCGCGTGCGGCGGCTGCTCGGGACACGACGCCGCGCAGCCGGCGCCCGAGGAGGCTCCCGTCCGCGTCCAGGCGGAGGCCGGCGAGGTGCGTTCGGACCTGGTAGCGGTACGCCGCCGCGGCGCGGGGACGGATCTCGCCCCCAATGCCTGATCCGCTCCCCCTTTCGGCTGCCGGTCTGCTCGCGCTGGACCGGCAGCACGTCTGGCACCCGTACGGCCCGATGCCCGGTCGCCAGGACCCGCTGGTCGTCTCCTCCGCCGCGGGTGTCCGGCTGCGCCTCGGCGCCCCGGCGCACGGGCAGCAGGAACTGGTCGACGGCATGTCCTCCTGGTGGTCGGCCATCCACGGCTACAACCACCCGGTGCTGAACGAGGCCGTCAGCGCCCAGCTGGGCCGGATGTCGCACGTCATGTTCGGCGGGCTCACCCACGAGCCCGCCGTCCGGCTGGCCGCGAAGCTGGTCGAGATCACCCCGGCCGGTCTGGAGCACGTCTTCCTCGCCGACTCGGGCTCGGTCGCGGTCGAGGTCGCCGTCAAGATGTGCCTCCAGTACTGGCGCTCCCTGGGACGGCCCGCCAAGACCCGGCTGCTGACCTGGCGCGGCGGCTACCACGGGGACACCTGGCAGCCGATGGCGGTCTGCGATCCCGAGGGCGGGATGCACGAGCTGTGGTCGGGGCAGCTGCCCCGGCAGGTGTTCGCCGACGTGCCGCCCGGCGGGTTCGACACCCCGGTGGACCCGGCGTACACCGCGCACCTGCGCTCGCTGATCGCGGCGCACGCGCACGAGCTGGCCGCCGTGATCGTGGAACCGGTGGTGCAGGGCGCGGGCGGGATGCGCTTCCACAACCCGGGCTACCTGCGGGTGCTGCGGGAGCTGTGCGACGAGTACGACGTCCTCCTCGTCCTTGACGAGATCGCGACGGGCTTCGGCCGCACCGGCGCCCTGTTCGCCGCCGGCCACGCGGGGATCACCCCGGACGTGATGTGCCTGGGCAAGGCGCTGACCGGCGGCTACCTCACCCTGTCGGCGACGCTGTGCACGCCCCGAGTGGCCGACGGCATTTCGCGCGGCGAGGTACCGGTCCTGGCGCACGGGCCGACCTTCATGGGCAATCCGCTGGCCACGGCGGTCGCGCTGGCCTCGGTCGAGCTGCTGCTGAGCCAGGACTGGGCGGCGGAGGTCGAGCGGATCGGGACCGGCCTGCTGGCGGGCCTGGCCCCCGCCGCGGAGCTGCCCGGGGTGAAGGACGTACGGGTGCTGGGCGCCATCGGCGTGGTCCAGCTCGACCACGAGGTCGACATGGCCGCCGCCACGCGGGCGTCGGTGCGCGAGGGCGTCTGGCTGCGCCCGTTCCGCGACCTGATCTACACGATGCCGCCGTTCGTGACGGGTGACGCGGATGTGGCCCGCATCTGCCGTGCCGTCCGTGCGGCCGCGCAGGAAGGCTGACATGACGATCCTGTTCGTATCGGGCACCGGCACGGAGATCGGCAAGACGGTGGTGACCTCGGCGGTCGCCGCGGCGGCGGTGGCCGCCGGCCGGTCGGTGGCGGTGCTCAAACCCGCCCAGACGGGCGTGGGCCCGGACGAGCCGGGTGACGCGGCGGAGGTCGTCCGGCTGGCCGGACCGTCCGTCACCGCGCGGGAACTGGCCCGCTATCCGGAGCCGTTGGCCCCGGACACGGCGGCGCGCCGCTCGGGCTTGGCGACCCTGTCCCCCGCCGCCGTCGCGGAGGCGGCGCAGGAGCTGGCGGCCTCGCACGACCTGGTCCTGGTGGAGGGCGCGGGGGGTCTGCTGGTCCGCTTCGACGAGGAGGGGCACACGCTGGCCGATGCGGCGCGGCTGCTCGACGCGCCGGTCCTGGTCGTCGCCCCGGCGGCCCTCGGCACGCTCAACTCCGTGACGCTGACGGCGGAAGCGCTGGAGGCGCGTGGGCTCACCGCGCCGGGCGTGGTGATCGGCAGTTGGCCGGCCGCCCCCGACCTGGCCTCGCGCTGCAACCTGGCCGACCTCCCGAAGGTGTCGGGCCTCCCGCTGCTCGGCGCGGTTCCGCAGGGCGCCGGCGCGTTGGCGCCCGCCGAGTTCCGGGCCGGAGCCCCCACCTGGCTCGCCCCGCCCCTGCACGGCGGCTGGTCGGCGCACTCGTTCACGGCCGCCTGGCCGGCCTGAGGACCGGCCCGCCGGGGCGGGGGCGTTCGCGCGACGGCGCTCCCCGCCTCACCGCCTCAGTGGCCGCCGCGGGGCTCGTGGCAGCCGCCCTCCAGGTACACACCGTGCGCCTCGATCTTCACCGGGCTGCCCAGGTAGCCCGTCACGCACGGCCCGCTCTCCGGGACCGACAGTACGAACATCAGATTGTCCGGCCCCGAGCCGTACACGTCCCCGCTCTCGGCCCGGTAGCCCAGCCCCGTCAGCAGAACCCGGAGTTCCTCCGTGGTGCGCGGCGCACCCTTGCCGTCGGAGCCGCCCAGCGCCGCCTGGATCCGCGCGGCGTGCGCGTCGCCGCGGCACCGGGCCGCCGGGGTGAGCCGGGCCTGGGTCCTGTACCCGTGGTTCTCGGCGTACTTGCGCGCCGCCGGGTCCGTCGGCAGGTCGGCCGGCGCCCCGGTCTCGGCGGCGGGCAGCGTCCCGGCCTTGCCCGCGCACCGCGCGGCCACCTCGGGGAACAGCTTGTCGTGCCGCTCCACCGCAGCGGCGGCCTGGGCCGCGTAATCGACGCTCGGCGCCGCGGAAGGGGTGGAGGATCCGGCCGCGGGCCCGGCACCCGGGGCTACTGTGGTCCCACAGGCGGTCAACGCGAGCACTCCCGCCGCGAGCAGCACGGTACGGGCCGGTCCGGCACGGAACTTCACGGCGTCTCCACGTCCTGGGGCGGCCCCGCGACAAGGGCCGGATGATCCGATTATCCGTACGGTCCGGCCGGGGTTCATGAGTACGCGTACTCACCTCAGGCGGCCCCAACTCGCCCGCCGGGGCGGCCGGTACCACGCGCCACCGGTTTCGCGGGCCGCCTGGACGGGGAACAGCCCGGCAGGGCAACCGCACCCGTCGCACCCGCCCGGAGGCTCGTCATGCCCACATCACGGCTCAGTTCGGATCCCGTCCACCATCCCCTCTTCGCCCGCTTCTACGCCCGCGTCAGCCCGGCCGCCGACACCCGGGGCGGCATCGCCGCCGTGCGGCGCGAGCTCCTGCACGGGGTGTCCGGCCGCGTCATCGAGATCGGGGCGGGCAACGGGCTGAACTTCGCCCACTACCCCCGCGCCGTCTCCGAGGTCGTCGCCGTCGAACCGGAGCGCGTGCTGCGCCGGCGTGCCGCTGCCGCCGCGCTGCGCGCCGAGGTGCCGGTGGACCTGGTACCCGGCGTCGCGGAGGCCCTCCCGGTCAAGAGCGAGGCCTTCGACGCCGCCGTCGCCTCCCTCGTGCTGTGCAGCGTGCGCAGCCTGCCGCGGACCCTCGCCGAGCTGTACCGCGTCCTGCGTCCCGACGGCGAGCTGCGCTTCTTCGAGCACGGCCTGGCGCCGGGACCGGGCATGGCCGCCGTCCAGCGCACCCTGGACCGGACCGTGTGGCCCCGCCTGTTCGGCAACTGCCACACCGCGCGCGACCCGCTGGCCTCGATCGAGGCCGCCGGATTCCGGATCGTCTCGCAGCGGGTGTTCCGCCTGCCCGAACGCGGGCCCGCGCTGCCGACCTCGTACTGCGTACTGGGCACGGCCCGTCGGGGCGTGGACTGAGCGGTCCCGGCGGCCGGGCCGCCGGTGTCAGCCGTTCAGCGGCTTGACCCAGCGGGTCCAGTGGTCCTCCGGGTGGTACCCGCCCGCCTTCCACGCCAGCCGCGCCGGCTCGTTGCGGTCGAGCACCATCGCGTCGGCACGCCGGCCGCCGAGGGTGCGGAAACGCTCCTCCGCGGCGGCCAGCAGCGCCGCAGCGATGCCCTGCCTGCGGTGTTCCGGGTGCACGGCGAGCCGGTAGAGGTGGCAGCGCCAGCCGTCGAACCCGGCGATCACGCTGCCGACCAGTTCGCCGTCGCGGTGGGCGAGCAGCAGGGCGTGCGGATCACGGGCGTGGAGCCGTTCGACGCCCGCGAGGTCGTCGCTGATGCTCGTGCCCTCGGCGGCGGTCTTCCAGAAGTCCAGCACGGCCGTGAGGTCCGCGGCCGTCGCGGCGGCGATATGAAGATCATTCATGCGGCGATCCCACCATCCGGTGGGACCTGCCGAAAGCAGGGGGCCTTCCCTTTGCCCGTCCTTTACCATGTCAGGACCCGTCCCCACGAGCGAAAGGTGTGAACGTCCGCCCATGGGCGAGCCTCCCAGTACCCGCAGCCGACCTCCGCAGGCACGACGTCGCGCGATGCCCCTCCTCCTGACCGATCATGGAACGGAGGTGACCGACCGATGACCGAAGTGCTCCTGCTCCTCCTGGCGCTGCTGCTCTGCCTCGCCTGCGGGGTCTTCGTGGCGGCCGAGTTCTCCCTGACGACCGTCGAGCGCGGTGAGCTCGAAGGGGCCGTCGAGCGTGGTGAACGGGGCGCCGCGAGCGCCCTGGCCGCCGTGCGCAGCCTGACCTTCCAGCTGTCCGGCGCACAGCTCGGCATCACCGTGACGGGCCTGGTCATCGGCATGATCTCCAAGCCTTCGATCGCCGCCCTGCTCAAGGGCCCGTTCCAGGCCATGGGCCTGTCGGCCGGCGCCGCCTCCTCCACCGCGCTGGTGGTGGCCACCGTGCTGTCCACGGTGGTCCTGATGGTGATCGGCGAGCTGGTTCCGAAGAACTGGGCGATCTCCTCCCCCCTGGCCATCGCCAAACGCGTGGCGACCCCCCAGCGCGTGTTCAGCCGGGCGTTCAGGCCCTTCATCAGCCAGCTCAACAGGACGGCGAACCACATGGTCCGCCGGTTCGGCATGGAGCCGGCCGAGGAGCTCGCCTCGGCGCGCAGTCCGCAGGAGCTCGTCGCCCTCGCCCGGCACTCCGCGAAGGCGGGAGCCCTGGAGAAGGACACCGCCGAACTGTTCGTGCGGACCCTGAACCTGGCCGACCTGACGGCCGAGAACGTCATGACACCGCGGGTCCAGGTCACCGCGCTCGACGTGCAGACCACCGCCGAGGACGTGGCGAACGCGACGCTGGCGACGGGCCTGTCCCGGTTCCCCGTGTACCGCGGCAGCCTCGACACCGTCGTGGGAACCGTCCACATCAAGGACGTCCTGGCACTGCCCGCCGAGGAGCGGCACGGCTATCCGGTGTCGCAGCTGCTGCGCGCACCCCTGCTGGTGCCCGAGTCGCTCACGGTGGACCGGCTGCTGGACCGGCTCTCCGGCAAGCAGACGATGGCCGTGGTGATCGACGAGTACGGCGGCACGGCCGGTGTGGCCACGCTGGAGGACATCGTCGAGGAGGTCGTCGGCGAAGTCCGCGACGAGCACGACCCGCACGAGATGCCGGACCTGGCCCCGGCCGGTTCGGACGACTGCGGCCGACCCCTGTTCTCGGCAGACGGCGCCGCGCGCACCGATCAGCTGCGCCGGATCGGCCTGCGGGTGCCGGACGGCCCGTACGAGACGCTGGCCGGGCTGATAGCGACCGAGCTAGGCCGGATCCCGGAGGTCGGGGACAGTCTGGAGCTCGACGGCTGGCGGCTGGACGTGGTGGACGCGAGCGGGCGCAGGGCGGCGCGCGTGCTGCTGCACCAGCCCGCAGCTTCCGATGACGAGGGTACGGGGGACTCGCGATGACAGTGATCCAGTTGCTGATCGGCCTGGCGACCCTGGTCGTCAACGCCTTCTTCGTGGGCGCGGAGTTCGCGCTGATCTCCGTCCGGCGCAGCCAGATCGAGCCGTACGCCGAGCAGGGCGACCGGCGGGGCCGCGCGGTGCTGTGGGGCCTGGAGCACGTGTCGGCGCTGATGGCGGCGGCGCAGCTGGGCATCACCCTGTGCACCCTGGTGCTGGGTGTGGTCGCCGAGCCGGCCATCGCGCACCTGCTGACGCCGGTGTTCGACTTCTTCGGTGTGCCGGTCGGGCTGACGCACGCGATCTCCTTCGTGGTCGCGCTGGCCCTGGCGACGTACCTGCACATGCTCTTCGGTGAGATGCTGCCGAAGAACGTGGCGCTGTCGGAGCCGGTACGGACGGCGCTGCTGCTGGGGCCGCCGCTGGTGACCGTGACGCGGGCGCTCAGGCCGGCGATCTTCGCGATCAACGCGTTCGCCAGCCTGCTCCTGCGCCTGCTGCGCGTCGACGCCAAGGACGAGGTCGCGGCGACGTTCTCGGACGACGAACTCGCCAGGATGGTCAAGGACTCCAGCGCGGCGGGACTGATCGACAACCGGGCGAGCGCCCGGTTGCACGACGCCCTGGAACTCGGCCGACGGCCGGTCACCGATGTGGTGCTGCCGTCGGACCGGGTGGTCCCGGCGCGCGCGGACATCACCCCGGCGGAACTGGAGCGGCTCGCCGCCACGTCCGGGTACTCCCGGTTCCCGGTGATCGACGCGCAGCACAAGATCCTCGGCTACCTGCACGTCAAGGACGCGCTCGATGCGGACGTGACCCAGCGGGACCAGCCGTTCCCGGCATCCGCGCTGCGCCCGATCGCGCAGGTACGGGCGGAGACCCCGCTGGACGACGTACTGACCGCCATGCGGCGCAGCCGGACGCACCTGGCCGCCGTGCAGGGTCCGAACGGTGTGATGACCGGGCTGGTGACGATGGAGGACGTCCTGCGCGAGCTCTTCGGCAGGCCGGCCGCCGCTTAGCCAACGGCCCGCGGTATGCCGGCTCCGCAGGGCCGTGCGGAACCGGCGTACCGCGCGGTAGCATCGCTGCGCCATGGAGATGAATGCGTCTTACACCAGTTTCGCCGCGGTCGGCGACTCCTTCACCGAAGGCATGTCCGATCTGCTGCCGGACGGCTCTTACCGGGGCTGGGCCGACCTGCTGGCCGCCCGTCTGGCCGCGCGGGAACCGGGCTTCCGCTACGCGAACCTCGCGGTCCGCGGGAAGCTGATCGGGCAGATAGCCCGGGACCAGGCGCCCGCGGCAGCGGCGATGGGCGCCGATGTGGTGACGCTGGTGGGCGGCCTGAACGACGCGCTGCGGCCCAAGGTCGACATGGGGCGGGTGCGCGGGCACCTGGAAGAAGCCGTGGGGCTGCTCGCCCCCGCCTGCAAGACCCTGGTCCTGATGCGCTCCCCGGGCCGCAACGGGCCGGTGATGGAACGTTTCCGCCCCCGGATGGAGGAACTGTTCGCCCTCCTGGAGGAGCTGGCCGCACGGCACGGTGCGCTGCTCGTGGACCTGTACGGGGCGCCCGTGCTCGGAGACCCCCGGCTGTGGGACGTGGACCGGCTGCACCTGACCCCCGAAGGCCACCGGCGCGTGGCCGAGGCGGTCTGGCAGGCGCTGGGCCTGCCTCCGGAGGAGGACTGGCGGGCGCCGCTGCCGCCCGCGACGGCCCCGGGCTGGTCCGTGCGCCGGGCCGAGGACGTCCGCTTCGCCCGGCAGCACCTGCTCCCCTGGATCGGGCGCCGGATCACGGGCCGTTCCTCCGGCGACGGCCGCGCGGCGAAGCGCTCGGAGCTGCTGCCGTACGAGGCCTGGGCGCCCGACCGGCTCTCGTAGCAAGGCACAATCCGGAGCGGGTCCCCTACCTGCGTAAACGCACAGCGGCGGCCCAAGTAGAATCCCTACACGTGACAGCCAAGCCCCGCATCCCCAATGTCCTGGCCGGCCGCTACGCCTCCGCGGAGCTCGCCGTCCTGTGGTCCCCCGAGTACAAGGTGACGCTGGAGCGGCGGCTGTGGCTCGCCGTGCTGCGCGCCCAGAAGGACCTCGGCATCGAAGTCCCCGACGCCGCCGTCGCCGACTACGAGCGCGTCCTGGAGACCGTCGACCTCGCCTCCATCGCCGAGCGCGAGAAGGTCACCCGGCACGACGTGAAGGCCCGCATCGAGGAGTTCAACGCCCTCGCCGGCCACGAGCACGTCCACAAGGGCATGACCTCGCGCGACCTCACCGAGAACGTCGAGCAGCTCCAGATCCGGCTCTCCCTGGAACTGGCCCGGGACCGCACCGTCGCCGTCCTCGCCCGCCTCGGCAAGCTGGCCGGCGAGCACGCCGAGCTGGTCATGGCCGGCCGCTCCCACAACGTCGCCGCGCAGGCGACCACCCTGGGCAAGCGCTTCGCCACCGCGGCCGACGAGCTGCTGGTCGCCTACGACCGCCTGGAGAACCTGCTGGCCCGCTACCCGCTGCGCGGGATCAAGGGCCCGGTCGGCACCGCCCAGGACATGCTCGACCTGCTGGGCGGTGACGCCGCCAAGCTCGCCGACCTGGAGCAGCGGATCGCGGCCCACCTCGGCTTCGCCCAGGCCTTCACCTCGGTCGGCCAGGTCTACCCGCGCTCGCTGGACTACGACGTGGTCACCGCGCTGGTGCAGTTGGCCGCCGCCCCGTCCTCGATCGCCAAGACGATCCGCCTGATGGCCGGCCACGAGCTCGTCACCGAGGGGTTCAAGCCCGGCCAGGTCGGCTCGTCCGCGATGCCCCACAAGATGAACACCCGCTCCTGCGAGCGTGTGAACGGCCTCATGGTCATCCTGCGCGGCTACGCCTCGATGACCGGCGAGCTGGCCGGCGACCAGTGGAACGAGGGCGACGTCTCCTGCTCCGTGGTCCGCCGCGTGGCCCTGCCCGACGCCTTCTTCGCCTTCGACGGCCTGCTGGAGACCTTCCTCACCGTCCTCGACGAGTTCGGCGCCTTCCCGGCGGTCGTGGCCCGCGAGCTGGACCGCTACCTGCCGTTCCTCGCCACCACCAAGGTGCTGATGGGCGCGGTACGGGCCGGGGTCGGCCGGGAGGCCGCCCACGAGGTCATCAAGGAGCACGCCGTTGCCTCGGCGCTCGCCATGCGCGAGCAGGGAGCCGAGCGCAACGAGCTCCTGGACAAGCTGGCCGCGGACGAGCGGATGCCGCTGGACCGGGCCCAGCTCGACGCCCTGATGGCCGACAAGCTGTCCTTCACGGGCGCCGCCGGCGACCAGGTCGCCACGGTGGTCTCCCGCATCGAGGACATCGCCAAGCAGCACCCGGAGGCCGCCGGGTACACGCCGGGGTCGATCCTCTGACCCGCGACGAGCTCAACGCCGCCCGCGACCGCGTCGTCCCCGACGTGGTCGCGGGCGGCCTGCGCGTGCTCTTCTGCGGTATCAATCCGGGACTCCTCTCCGCCGCGACGGGCCACCACTTCGCCCGCCCGGGCAACCGCTTCTGGCCGGTCCTGCACCTGTCCGGCTTCACCCCGCGCCGGCTGGCCCCCGCCGAGCAGGAAGAACTGCTGTCCTACCGCCTCGGGATCACCAACGTCGTGGCCCGCGCCACCGCGCGCGCCGACGAGCTGAGCGCCGAGGAGTACCGGGAGGGCGGCCGCCTCCTGACCGCCAAGGTGGAACTCCTGCGCCCCCAGTGGCTGGCCGTGGTCGGTGTCACCGCGTACCGCATCGCCTTCCAGGAGCCCAAGGCCAAGATCGGCCCCCAGGAACTCACCATCGGCGCCACCCGCGTCTGGGCCCTGCCCAACCCCAGCGGGCTCAACGCCCACTGGACGGCGGAGTCCATGGCCCAGGAATACGCGCGCCTGCGCGCCGCCGCGGAGGAGACCTTCTAAGCCCCTGGCCGGGCCGGTCTACGGCGGGTCGATCACCGTGACGCCGGCGATCAGCCGGTACGGGTCCTCCGCCTCCCAGTGGGCCACGCAGGCCACGAGCCACCGGTCTTCGGCCCGCCACAGGTGCACGTGGTCGGTGCTGTTGCTGAGCTCCTCCCATGGCTCCGGTATCTCCTCCCCGTCGAGCCCCCGGTGCAGCGTCCCCTCAAGGGTGAACAGCTGGGGCTCACCCCATCGATCGGTGAGCGCCTGTGCAAGCGCCCCGTATTCGGCACTGATCTGATCGGCCGCCTCGATCCGCCCCGAGCCGTCGTCCTCCCAGAAGTCCCGGGTCTCCACGAGCTGGACCAGGTGGTATCCCGGCCCACTGCTGTGCCGGCCGGACCACACCGGCTCCGAAGGAAACACCTGCGCCCGGAGCCGGTCGATCGTGTCGAGATGCTCTGCCGTGGTCATGGCGTCAGTATCCGGGCGACCACTGACAACTGGCCCGGCGTCACACCGCCCGGCGCCGCACCGCCAGCCAACCCGCGGCCAGGGCCGCGAGCGACCACAGCGCGGCGACACCGAGCCCGGTCCAAGGGCCGAGCGGCCCTTCAGCCTCCATCCGCATGACCAGCCGCCCCGCCCGGTCGGGCATGAACTGGCCCACTCCGCCCGCCACCTGGCCGATGACGAACGGCAGGATCAGCAGGAAGGGTATGAGCAGGCTCAACACGAGGGTGCCGCTCCGCACCAGCGCGGTCAGACCGGCCGACAGCAGGGCGATCAGCATCAGGTGGACACCACTGCCGAACACCGCCCGCAGTGTGCCCGGGTCACCCACGCCCAGCGCCCGCTCCCCCCATGAAGGCCCGTCCGGTGACGAAGGCGACCACACCCGTGACCTCCCCCACCACGAAGGCCAGTACAGCCACCTCCGCCGCCTTGCAGAGGTACAGCCGGCTCCGGTCGGGCACGGCCGTGAGCGAGATCCGCAGGACTCCGTCACGGAACTCGCCGGCGAAAGAGGTGGCGCCGAACGCAACGGCCGCTATCTGGCCGAAGTTGACGCCGTAGAAGGCCCCGGCGAGCCGGTCGTCCCACCGGCGCGGCATCCGCACGTCCATCGCCACGACGTCGGGGCGCAGCTGCCGTCCCACGTCAGCGCGATCCTGGCGAAGTCGGGTGCGCGGGACCGGACCCAGGCGGTGATCACGGCGTACGAGTCCGAGTTCGTCTCCCCGGCCTGAGGCGACCGGGCGCACCGGCCGGTGGGGGGCCGCTTCTCGCCGCCGCACCGGGGGCGCAGTACGATCCGGCTGACAGGGCCGCTAGCTGGGAGGACACACGTTGGGGCAGCTGACCGGCGGGGACCCCTCTCTGCTCCGGCGCATCAATTCGGCCGTCGTGCTGCGCGCCCTGCGGGCGGCCGGATCGCCGACCCTCACCGACCTCACCCGGGTCACCGGCCTGTCGCGGCCGACCGTGGAGGGGGTCGTCGAAGGACTGATCGGGGCCGGACTCGTCGTCGAGGCCGAAGCCGAGGAAGGTGCGCGGCGACAGGGCCGACCGGCCAGGAGGTTCCGTTTCCGGGCCGAGGCAGGTCATCTGCTGGGCATCGAGATCGGCTCCCACCGGATCGCCGTGCTGCTCTCCGGGCTGGACGGACGGGTGATCGGCGCGGGCACCAAGGACGTCGCCGAGGCCGCTTCGGCCGACGAGCGGCTGGAGCGGGTCCGCGCGGCGGTGGCCGACCTGCTGCGGCGTGCCGGTGTACCCCGGGATTCGCTGAGGGCCGTGGGCGTCGCCAGCCCCGGCATCGTGGAGGCGGACGGCACGGTCCGGCTCGGGACGGCGCTGCCGGGCTGGACGGGGCTGCCGCTCGGCGACCGGCTGCGGCGCTCGTTCCGCTGCCCGGTGCAGGTGGAGAACGACGCCAACGCGGCGGCGGTCGCCGAGCACTGGAAGGGCGCCGCACGCGACACCGATGACGTGGTCTTCGTGATGGCGGGCCTCAGTCCGGGCGCGGGCTCCTTGATCGGCGGCCGGCTGCACCGCGGGTTCGGCGGGGCGGCGGGTGAGATCGGAGCACTCCATCTGCTGGGGCGCGAAGCCACACCGGAGAGGTTGCTGTCGACCACCGGCGAGCCGCTGCACCCGCTGGACGAGCCGGCGGTCGCGGAGGTCTTCGCGATGGCCCGGCGCGGGGACGCGCGCGCGGTGGCCGCGGTGGAGCGCTTCCTGCAACGGCTGGTCCACGATGTGGCGGCGCTGGTCCTGGCGATGGACCCGGAGCTGGTGGTGGTCGGTGGCTGGGCGGCCGGCCTGGACGGGGTGCTCGAACCGCTGCGCCGCGAACTGGAGCGGTACTGCCTGCGCCCGCCGAAGGTGGAGTTGTCGCTGCTGGGTGAGGCGGCGGTGGCGACGGGAGCGCTGCGGCTCGCGCTGGACCACGTGGAGGAAGAGCTGTTCGCGGTGGAGAAGACGGTGACGGCCCGCCGCCGCTGGTAACGGCCGGCCGGCGTCCGCGCGCCGCGCGGCCTCCGAGCTCCCTGCCGCTCCCCGGGTGGGACCGGAACCCACCCCTGAGCAGCCTCCGGCCGGGTTACTGCGGGCCGGACGCGACTGGACTCCTGCCGTTCCCGGGCTGGGTCCTTCCCGGGGAAGCCGAGGTAGCCCCCGCGGGGCGGCCCGCACCCCTCGTACCACCACGTGCTGCAAGGGGGGCCGCTTCGCGGCAGCCGTACGCAGGCCCCGGAGGAAGCGGAGCTCCCGGCCGGGCACAACGGTGCTCGCGCCGCCGCCCGCGCGGACCCGACAGCGCCCCCGCCCGCCGCGGGAACACGCCTGCCACGGCTCCGCCCCGTTGGGCGGGGCCCCCTGCCGGCGGTCTGGAGCCGGTCACCCCCGGCCCGCTGCGCGGGCGGGCCCTACGGCGCGCGCTGCGTCAGGGCGTACGTACCTCCGGCGCCGGAGCGGGCGTTGCCGTAGCGGCCGCGCTCCGGTCAAGCCCCTGCCCGCCCTGCGTGCGGGCACTCGGTCTGCTGTCCGTGCCGCGGCTCCCCACCATCCGTGGCGGATGACCGCGGGGCCCGAGCCCGCCTGCGCCGGAGGAGGACCTCGCCCGATCGAGTGCTGCGCCCGGGAGGGTCTGCCCGGTCCCGTCTCCCCCGGCTACCTCCCCGGGTGCGGTGCATCGCAAGGCGGAGGCCCCCTCGTACCGGACGCACGCGCGCGGTCCGACAACGCCGGTGGAAACGGCTGCAGCCAGGGGACGCGGTGCCGTGCCGGGCGGTGCGGGCCTGGGAGCGCACCCGGGGGCCCCCGGCGGTCCGGTGATCGCGCTACGAGGCTGCGCGGGTCGTATCCGTGATCTCGACCCCGGAGTCGCCGAAGGTCAGGCGGCAGGTGTCCGCGCGGTACGTGGCCACCGAGACGGCGGCCGTCCCCTCGGCGGTGAAGTAACGGGTGGTCACCAGCAGCACGGGGGCGCCCGGCAGCCGGTCGAGCTCCTTGGCGTCGTCGGCGCGCGCGGAACCGAGTTCCACGGACCGGTCCTGCCCGTCGAGCGTGAGCCGCTGGAGCTCCCGCAGCACCGCCCGCGCCCGCGCGGGCCCGGTGGGAGCGTCGATGGCCGAGAGTCCCGGGACCGACCCGGCGGGCACGTACAGCAGCTCGGCGGCTACCGCCTGCCCCTGCGTGACGCGGGTCCGGCGCACCGTGTGCACCGGCTGGTCGGCGGCGAAGCCCGGCCCGGCGGCCAGCAGCGTCCTCACCGCGGCCGGGGCCACGGCCTCGACCGCGTCCACGCTCTCCCAGCCGTCGATGCTCTCCCCCGGCCAGCTGTGCCCCGTGCCGGCGACGGCGACGCCGACCCGCGGCGGCGCGACGGTGGTGCCCACGCCCCGGCGCCGCTGCAGGCGGCCCTCCAGCTCCAGCTGCTCCAGCGCCTGGCGCAGGGTGGCGCGGGCGACTCCGAACCGGGCGGCCAGCTCGCGCTCGTTCGGCAGTACCTCGCCCACGGCGAAGTCCTGGTCCAGCGCCTCGCTGAGCACGGTCTTCAGGTGCCAGTACTTCGGCTCCGGCACCGATTCGAGCTGCGTGGTCCCCACCCTGACTCCTCCTGCAATCGCTGCAAACGCCGTATTCCAGCGGCAGTTCCGCACCGCAGTTCCGCGCCCTTGTTTATTAAAGGTTCCTGCACTATCCCTGCGACGATAGGACGGCGCACCACCTTGGTCAAGACCAATGCTCGCCGCTTTGCCGGGCAGATCGGGCATATGTAGCAAGCCGTTCACAGGATGTTCGCGCGCACGAGGAGGCACTCCGCACGGTTCCGCCGACCTCGCCGGCCGAAGCCTTGCCGTCGGTACCTACTGAGCGGTAGTCATTACTGACAGCCTGTCTCACACGCGTCCACCCGACGAGGAGCAGCATGACCGCCACGGTCTCCTTCCCCATCGATTCGCCGCACGGCCCGCGCACCGCCACCGTCTCCTACGAGCGCAAGGGCGCCGGCGAGCCGCTCCTCCTCCTGCACGGCATCGGCCACCACCTCCAGGCCTGGCACCCGGTGACCGACATCCTGGCCGCCGAACACGACGTCATCGCCGTCGACCTGCCCGGCTTCGGCCTCTCGGGTCCGCTGCCGCACGGCGTCCCCTATGACCTGGCGACCGTCGCCCCGGCCCTCGGCGCGCTCTGCTCCGCGCTCGGCGTGGAGCGCCCGCACGTCGCGGGCAATTCCCTGGGGGGTCTGCTCGCGCTCGAGATGGCCCGCGGCGGCCTCGTCCGCTCGGTCACCGCCCTCTCCCCCGCCGGCTTCTGGTCGCAGGGCGAGCGGCGCTACGCCTTCGCCGCCCTGCGCGCCATGCACGCCGGAGCCCGGGCGCTGCCCCGCCCCGCGCTGGACCGGCTCTCCCGCACCGCCCCGGGCCGGGCGGCGCTCACCGGAACCATCTACGCCCGTCCGGCGCGCCGTTCCCCCGAGGCCGTGGTCGCCGAGACGCTGGCCCTGCGCGCGGCCGGCGGCTTCGAGGAGACGCTGGCCGCGGGGGCCGCCGTACGGTTCACCGCCGACCTGCCCGGACTGCCCGTCACCATCGCCTGGGGCGACCGCGACCGGCTGCTCATGCGCCGCCAGGGGGTCCGCGCCAAGCAGGCCATTCCCGGGGCGCGACTGGTCCGGCTGCCGGGGTGCGGCCACGTCCCGATGAACGACGATCCGGCGCTCGTCGCCCGGGTCATCCTCGACACGGCGCGCGCGGCCTCCCCCGCCTCCCTGAGCTCGACGACCAGCTGACGGGTGTTCACCCGCGGTTCGCGTGGACGACGCGGCCGGGCCGGTGTGCGTCGGCACACTGGTCCGGCCCGCCCCCCACCGGTCCCTGGAGACGCACCATGGCACCCACGCCGCACACCCGACGGTCGCTGCTCGGCAGTTCGCTCGCCGTCCCGGTCGGCCTCGCCCTGTCCGGCGCGTTCGCCGCACCGGCGTTCGCCGCCGCCCGCACGGCGCCGGCCCTGGTCCTGGCCGGCCGGCCGAGCGCTCTCTGGGGCGTCCAGTCCGGCGAGATCACCGCGCACTCCGCCACCGTCTGGACGCGCTCCGACCGCCCCGCGCAGATGTACGTCGAGACCTCCCCGAGCGAGTCGTTCCGCTACGGTGTGCGCCGCCACGACGGCCCCTTCCTCGGGCCCGCGACCGACTTCACCGGCACCACCACCCTGCGCGACCTGCCTCCCGGACGCCAGATCCACTACCGCGTGCTGCTCGCCGACCCGGCCGACCCGCGCCGCGCCGGCGCGCCGGTTCCCGGCACCTTCCGCACCACGCCCGTCTCGCGCCGCGACGACGTGTGCTTCCTGTGGTCCGGGGACCTCGCGGGCCAGGGCTGGGGGATCAACCCCGACCTCGGCGGCTACCGGGTCTTCGCGGAGATGCGGCTGCGCGACCCGGACTTCTTCCTGTTCAGCGGTGACACGATCTACGCGGACGGCCCGGTCCAGGCCTCCGTCGCACGCCCCGACGGCAGCGTGTGGCACAACGTGACCACCGAGGAGAAGGACAAGGTGGCCGAGACGCTCGCCGAGTTCCGCGGGAACTTCCGCTACAACCTGCTCGATCGCAACCTCAAGGACTTCAACGCCCAGGTCCCGGTGCTCGCGCAGTGGGACGACCACGAGGTGCGCAACAACTGGTACCCGGGCCAGCTGATCGACGACCCCCGCTACACCGTCAAGGACGTCGACACCCTCGCCGCGCGGGCCAGGCAGGCCTTCGGCGAGTACTTCCCCGTCACCGACCTGCGCGGCGGCCGCGCCGAGGGCCGGATGTACCGGGTGATGCGGTACGGCCCGCTGCTCGACGTGTTCGTCCTGGACATGCGGACGTACCGCAACGCCAATTCCCCCGGCACCCGGACCGAGGACCCCATCGGCATCCTCGGCGCCGAGCAGCTGGCCTGGCTCAAGCGCGAGCTGTCCCGCTCCCGCGCCACCTGGAAGGTCATCGCGGCCGACATGCCGCTGGGCATCGTCGTCCCCGACGGCGCCACCGACCTCGAGGCGGTCGCCCAGGGCGATCCGGGCGCACCGCTCGGGCGCGAGCTCCAGATCGCCGAACTGCTGCGCCACATCAAGCACCAGCACATCACGGGCACCCTGTGGCTCACCGCCGACGTCCACTACACGGCCGCGAACCACTACGCGCCGGAGCGGGCCGCCTTCACCGACTTCGCGCCGTTCTGGGAGTTCGTCTCCGGCCCGATCGGCGCGGGCGGCTTCCCGGCCGGCCGGCTCGACGCCACCTTCGGGCCGCGGACCGCGTACGTCCAGTCGGCGCCGGTCGCCAACATGTCCCCGGCGGAGAACCCCCCGTACTACGGAGAGGTCTCGATCGACGGCGGCAGCGGCGAGCTCACCGTCCGGTTGCGCCGCCAGGGTGGCGGCGTACTCTTCACGACGACGCTCCAGCCGGGGCTCGTGGGGCAGTCGTAGCGGCCCGCGATCCGCGCGGGAAACCAGCCTGAAACCGGTAGACCGCATAAAACCGACCAAGGCGGCCAGATCGTCCACATCGACCGGATTGACACTTAACCAGTCGGTCACAGATCGTTCGTGATCACGCAACACCCCTCGGCCACAGTGGTCTGCATGACTGACCGTAACCCCGCCTCCGCCCAGCGTCCCCACCGCCACCACTGGCGCCGTGACGTCGTCGAACTCGCCGCCCTGTTCTGCGCCGTCGCGGTCGCCGACGGCATCGCCAATCTCGTCGCACACGGCCCACGGGGTCCCATGCTGCTGGTGGCCTCGGCCGTCGCACTGCTGGTCACGGCGGCGTTCCACACGTGGTGGGCGCGCCGCCACAGCCATGCGCCGCCGAGCACGGCGCTCCCGGATCCGGGCGGCCGGGCCGCCGCCCCCGCCGCCTCCACCCCGTCCGCGACCGCCGCCGCCCTGTGGCGGATGCGCACGACGGTGCGGGACGAGCCCGGCAGCCTGGCCGCACTCTGCTCGGCCCTCGCCCGCAACGGCGTGGACATCCTGACCCTCCAGACCCACCCGCTCCCCGAGGGCGGCACCGTCGACGAGTTCCTGCTCCGCGCCCCGCAGCAGCTGCCCTCCGCCGAGCTGACCCGGGCCATCGCCGGAGCGGGCGGCCGCAGCACCTGGATCGAGCGCGCCGACGCCCACGACCTGGTCGACACCCCGACCCGGGTCCTCGGTCTGGCCACCCGCACCGCCCTGGACGCCGCCGAACTCCCCCTGGCCCTGCGCCAGCTGCTCGGCCGCTGCACCATCCACTCGATCCCCGCGACCACCCTCTCCGGCCGCCCCAACACGGGCGCCGACGCCCCGGTCGAGGGGGTCCTGGAGGCGACGGTGATGCGGTTGCGCGACCCGTCGGGCGGCGCCATCACCGTGGAGCGCCCCTACCTGCCCTTCACGCCGACCGAGTTCGCCCGCGCCAGGGCCCTGGTCGAACTCGACGCCCGTCTGGGCCCGCGCGTTCCGCGCAGCCAGGACGTCCTGACGCTGCCCGAGGGCAACGAAATCACCGTGCGCCGCGCCGACGGCTCCGACCGCGCCGCCGCCCGCGCCATGCACGACCGGTGCTCCGAGCGGACGCTGGGCCTGCGTTACCACGGCCCGGTCGCCGACGCCGACCGCTACCTGGGCCACCTGCTGAGCCCCCGCTTCGGCCGCACCCTCGCCGCCACCACCGCCTCGGGCAAGCTCGTCGCCCTCGGGCACCTGCTGTGGGACGGCGACGAAACCGAGGTGGCACTGCTCATCGAGGACGACTGGCAGCGCCGGGGCATCGGCTCCGAGCTGCTGCGCCGGCTCATCGCCATGGCCGTCGAGGCCGGCTGCGACAGCGTGTACGCCGTCACCCAGGCCTCCAACACCGGCATGGTCGCCGCCATGCGCGGCCTCGGCCTCCCGCTGGACTACCAGATCGAGGAGGGCACCCTGGTGATCACGGCCCGGCTGGACGCCCCGCCGGTCGCCTCGCGGCTGCCGTACGAAGTCCCGCGCGACCGGACCGCGTACGAGAGCCGGCGCCGCCAGGGCTGACCGGTCCGCACCGAAGTGGAAGGGGGAGGGGAGGGAGCTTCGGCGACCTCCTCCCCCTGTAAGCAGGCCCAGAGCGAACGCTGATGACGCGGACGGGCCGCCCGTACGAAGATGGCCGCATGTCAGACACCCTCCACAGTGACAGCGTCGCCCAGCTCCCCCGCCAGGTCGCAGACGCCTACGTCGACGACCTGATCGCCATCGATCCGATCATCGGCACCTACCTCGGTGTCACCGCCAGCTCCGGTGAACTCCCCGACTTCTCCCCGGCCGGCCGCGCGGCCGCCGCCGATCTCGCCCGCGCCACCCTCGTACGGCTCGACGCCGCCGAGCGGCTCCCCGGCGCGGACAGCGACGCCGAACGGCGCTGCGGCCGGCTGCTGCGCGAGCGCCTGACGGCGGAGCTCGCCGTATACGAGGCCGACGAGGACCTGCGCACGGTCAGCAACATCCACTCCCCGGCGCACGCGATCCGCGAGGTCTTCACCCTGACCCCGGCCGAGACCGAGGAGGACTGGGCCGCGATCGCCCGGCGGCTGCGCGCCGTTCCCGCGGCCCTGGCCGGCTACCGCGAGAGCCTGCGGCTCGGCCTGGAGCGCGGCCTGTACGCCGGTCCCCGCGCCACCGCGACCTTCGTCGGCCAGCTCACCACGTGGGCGGGCCAGGACGCCGACGGCGACCGGGACTTCTTCGGCGACTTCGCCGCGGCCGGCCCCGGGACCCTGCGCGCGGAGCTGGACGGGGCCGCGGCCGGGGCCACCGCCTCCGTCGTGGAGCTGCGCGACTGGATGCGCGACGTGTACGCCCCGGCCGTGGAGGGACGGCCGGACACCGTGGGCCGCGAGCGGTACGCCCGCTGGTCGCGGTACTTCAACGGCACCGACCTCGACCTGGACGAGGCCTACGCGTACGGGTGGGCGGAGTACCACCGGCTGCTGGCCGAGATGAAGGCGGAGGCCGCCAAGATCCTGCCGGGCGCCGGTCCCTGGGAGGCGCTCAAGCACCTCGACGAGCACGGCACCCACATCGAGGGCGTCGACGAGGTGCGGGCCTGGCTCCAGGGCCTCATGGACGAGGCCATCGAGAACCTGGACGGTACCCACTTCGAACTCGCCGAGCGGGTCAAGCGGGTGGAGTCCATGATCGCCCCGTCGGGCGGCGCGGCGGCCCCGTACTACACCAACCCTTCCGAGGACTTCTCCCGTCCGGGGCGCACGTGGCTGCCGACCATGGGCCAGACCCGGTTCGCGGTGTACGACCTGGTCTCCACCTGGTACCACGAGGGCGTTCCGGGCCACCACCTCCAGCTCGCCCAGTGGACGCACGTGGCGGACCGGCTCTCGCGCTACCAGGCCAGCGTCGGCATGGTCAGCGCCAACGTCGAGGGCTGGGCCCTGTACGCGGAGCGCCTGATGGACGAACTCGGCTACCTGCGGGACGCCGAGCAGCGGCTGGGCTACCTGGACTGCCAGATGATGCGCGCGGCCCGGGTCATCGTGGACATCGGCATGCACCTGGAACTGGAGATCCCGGCGGACTCGCCGTTCCACCCGGGCGAGCACTGGACGGTGGGGCTGGCGCAGGAGTTCTTCGGCCTGCACAGCGGCCGGCCTGCGGACTTCATCGAGAGCGAGCTGACGCGCTACCTGTCGATGCCGGGGCAGGCGATCGGCTACAAGCTGGGCGAGCGCGCCTGGCTGCTGGGCCGGGACCGCGCGCGCGCCGCGCACGGCGACTCCTTCGACTTGAAGGCGTGGCACATGGCGGCGCTGTCCCAGGGCTCGCTGGGCCTGGACGACCTGGTGGACGAGCTGTCGAAGCTCTGACGGCGGCCGGCGGGCCGCTCGCCTCCCCCGAGGGGCGAGCGGCCCGCCGCGCCGGACCGGAGGGCGGTTTCAGCAACCGCAGTCGTCGGAGTCGGTGGGTGCGGTCAGCGGGTCGGCTCCGGCGCGCCGCTCGCGGCCCTGCCAGGTCTCGACCTCGAAGCCCTCGCGGATCCAGTACTCGATGCCGCCCAGCATCTCCTTGACCTGGAAGCCGAGTTCGGCGAGGGCCAGCGCGCAGCGGGTGGCTCCGTTGCAGCCGGGGCCCCAGCAGTACGTGACCACCGGCACGTTCTTGTCCAGCAGCCGCTCGGCCTGCTCCGGGACGAGCGCGGTGGGCAGGTGGACGGCTCCGGGTACGTGGGCCTGGTCCCAGGAGGGCGTGGAGCGGGAGTCGACGAGCTGGAAGCCGAGTTCGGCGCCCTGCTCGCGGTGGGCCTTGACGGCGGCGGCGACATCGGACACGTCCGCGTGGAAGGCGAGGCTCGCCGAGAAGTAGGCGGCGGCCGCGGCCGGGGCTGCCGGGGGCACCCGGAGCACGGGATTGGCGGTGGCGGGGGTCGCGGCGGCGGGCGGGGCCTGTGTCGTCGTCATGGCTCAGAATCTACGAGCTGCCGAACGGCCGGGGAAGTCGATTTTCCCGGCCTTCCGCTTGTCACACCGGGGAATCCCCGCTACACCTGCACCATGACCGACTATTCCCCGGACGCCACTGACTGGCGGATCCTGCAAGCCCTCCAGGAGGACGGCCGCGCCAGCTTCGCCGATCTGGCCCGCACCGTCTCCATGTCCGCCAGCGCAGTCACCGAACGCGTACGGCGCATGGAGGAAGCCGGCGTCATCACGGGCTACACCGCCGTGGTGGACCCGGAGAAGCTCGGCAAGACCGTTCTCGCGCTGACCCGGCTGCGCTATCCGCACGGCAACTACAAGCCGTTCCACGACCTGTTGGAGACGACGCCGGAGATCCTCGAGGCGCACCACGTGACGGGCGACGACTGCTTCGTCCTCAAGGTCGCGGCGCGCTCGATGTCGCACCTGGAGGAGGTGGCCGGGAGGATCTCCGGTCTCGGCCCGGTCACCACCAGCATCGTCTACTCGTCGCCGCTCCCCCGCAGGCCGCTGAGCCCCTGAGAGCCACTTCGCACCGTGATGCGCCTGCGGTTCAGCCCGCCGCGCCCGCCATCCGGTGGCGCACCACCGATCCCCCGCGCTGCTTGACGATCTCCAACTGGGCCTGGACCCGCGTCCGCAGGTCGGCGACGTGGCTCACGATGCCGACGCTGCGGTCCCGTTCGCGCAGCGAGTCCAGTACGTCGAGCACCTCGTCCAGGGCCTGGTCGTCGAGGCTGCCGAAACCCTCGTCGATGAAGAGCGTGTCGAGGCGCATGCCGCCCGCCTCGTCGGTCACCACGTCGGCCAGTCCCAGCGCCAGGGCCAGCGAGGCGAAGAAGGTCTCGCCGCCGGACAGGGTGGCGGTGTCCCGCTCGCTGCCCGTCCAGGCGTCCACGACGTGCAGCCCGAGGCCGGAGCGGCCCCGCCCGCTCGCCCGCGCGTCGGAGTGGACGAGGGTGTAGCGGCCGCCGGACATCCGCAGCAGCCGCACCGTCGCCGCGGCCGCGACCTGCTCCAGGCGCGCCGCCAGTACGTACGACTCCAGCCGCATCTTGCGCTCGTTGTCGGCGGAGGTGCCCGCCGTGAGCCCGGCCATCCGGGCCACCCGTTCGTACTCCTCGCGCAACGGGCCCAGGGCGCGCAGCTCCTGCTCCGCCAGCCGCGAGAGCCGGTCCAGTTCGGCGCAGCTCAGCCGGGCGGCGTCGACGGCCGAGCCGGCCGCCCTCAGTTTCGCCGCCGCAGCGGCCGCGTACTCCTCGGCACCCTGCGGATCGGCGGCCGGCAGCGCGGCGGCCGCCGCCGTGTCCTGCTCGGCGCGCCGGTCCGCCAGCATGGCTTCCTCGGCTTGCCAGGCGTCCAAGCGGTGCTGGAGCGCGGTGCGTTCGTACTCCGGCAGTACGGCGTCGGCGGCGGCCCCGGTGGTGTCGAACCCGGCCTTGAACGCGGCGTCGGCCAGCTGGTCGTCGGCCTCCTTGAGCCGCGCGGCGGTGGCGTCGGCGCGGCGCAGCGCGGCGGCGGCCGCGGTGACGATGCGGACCCGGTCCTCCAGGACCCGGGCGCGGGCCGCGACACTGGGCGCGTCGCCCCGTACGAGGGCCAGCTCGGCCTCCAGCGCGGCCTGTTCCCGCTCCAGGGCCTCCCGCCGCGAGGCCCTGGCGGCGGCCCGGCGTTCGGCGTCGAGCCGGTCGGCGCTGCGCGCGGCGTACTCGCGCTCGGCGCGGGCCAGCCGCTCGCGGGCGGTGTGCAGCCCGGCCGCGTCCGCGTGGGCGGCGGCGTGCCGGGCGCTCAGGTCGGAGGTGAGTTCGAGGAGTTCGGCGGTGGTGGCGTCCCCGGCGGCGGCTGCGGCTTCGGCCTCGGCCTCCCGGACGGCGGCCAGCTTCCGCTCGGCGGCGCCCCTGCGCTCCTCGGCCTGCTCGAAGCGGGCGTGGGCGGCGTCTTCGGCGGCCCGGTCGACGTGCCCGGCGGCCGGACGCGCGGGCAGCGGGTGCTCCGCCGAGCCGCACACCGCGCAGGGCCGGCCGGCCACCAGGGCTCCGGCGAGTTCGGCGGCGATCCCGCGCAGCCGGGTCTCCTTCAGCTCCAGCCAGCTCTCCCGGGCGGCGGCGGACTCTTCGCGCAGCCGCAGCAGCGCGGCGTCGGCTACCTCGGCGTCGGCGGCGAGGGCGTCGCGCCGCCGGGCGGCGTTCAGGTGCAGCCGGGCCGGCTCCAGCCGGGCCGCGAGCTGCTCGGCGAGGGTGGCGGCCTGCTGGGCCGCGTCCACCCGGCCGGCCAGCTCGGCGCGGGTGCCCTCCCAGCGGGCGAGCCACTCGGCGGACTCCTGACGCTGCTCTTCGTCGTCCCGGGACTCCCGCTCCAGAGTGGCCCGCTCGCGGCCGATCCCGGCGCTGCGCTGCTCGGCCCGCTGGGCCGCTCCGACAGCGCCGAGTTCCTCCCGCAGCCGCTGCTCGAAGGCGGCGAGCTGCTCGGCTCCGGCTTCGGCGAGGGACGGCGGGAGTTCGGCCAGGGCGAGCGTCTGCGCGTGGGCGGCGGTCAGGTGCGCGGCGGCCGCGGCCCCGCGCAGTTCCAGGGCGGGGGCCACGAGCGCGCCGCGGCGGGCCCGGTCGAGCAGGGCGCGCACCCGCTCCCGTTCGGGGGCGGCGGCTTCCAGCAGCGCGGCCCGGCGGGCGGTCTCGGCGTGCCGGCGCTGCAACCGGTCGAGTTCCCGCGCCTCCTCGGCGGCCCGCCGGGCGGCCGCGTACCGGCTCTCCACGGCGGCCAGCGCGTACTCCGCGACGATGAGCCGCTCGCGGGCGGCGCAGCGGGCGATCGCCGCCCAGGCGCGGACGGCCTCGGCCAGTCCGGGGTCGCCCGGCTGGTGCCGGGGCAGCGGCCAGGCCCGCAGGTCGGCGCTGTCCCCGGCGGCCTGGGCGAGGCGCTGGGCGACGCCGAGCACCTTCTCGTCGCCCGCGCGCACCTTGGCCTCGGCCGTCCGGCGCCGCTCGGCGAGCAGGGTTTCGACCGCGGCGAATCGGCGGGTGTCGAAGAGCCGCCCCAGGAGCCGGCCGCGAGCCTCGGCGCCGGCCCGCAGGAACTGGGCGAACTCGCCCTGCGGCAACAGCACCACCTGGCAGAACTGTTCGCGGCTCATGCCGAGCAGCTGCTCGATCTCCTCGCCGATCTCCTGGTGGGAGCGGCTGAGTCCCTGCCAGGTGCCGTCGAGGCGTTCGCGCAGCCGGCTCTGGGCGCGGTCCTTCGTGGTGCCGCTGCCGCGTTTCTTGGGCCGGTCCTGCTCGGGCCTCCGGGTGATCTCCAGGCGGCGGCCGCCCGCGGTGAGTTCGAGGGTGACCTCGGTCGCGGTGTCGGGGCCGGCGTGGTCACTGCGCAGGCTGGTGAGGTGGGGGAGTCGGGAGCCGGGCACCGCCCCGTAGAGCGCGAAGCAGACGGCGTCGAGGACGGAGGTCTTGCCCGCGCCGGTGGGTCCGTGGAGCAGGAAGATCCCGGCGCCGGAGAGGGCGTCGAAGTCGATCTCCTGGGGCTCGGCGAACGGCCCGAAGGCGGTGACCTTGAGCCGGTGCAGCCTCATTGCAGGGTCTCCTGACGCGCGGCCTCGGTGCGGACGTCGTCGAAGGCGCCCCGCAGCACGGCCCGTTCGGCGTCGTCGGCCCGGCCGCCCCCGCGGACGTGCGCGACGAAGTCCTCGGCGATCTCCTGGTCGGTGCGGCCCCGCAGGCGCTGGGCGTAGGAGGCCGCGCCGTCCTCCTGCCGGCCCTCGGGGTCGAAGGCGAGGCTGAGGACGTGCGGGAAGCGGGCGGCGAGGCGGCTCATGGGGTCCTCGGGCCGGACGGGGTCGGTGAGGGTGGCTTCGATCCAGCGGTCCTCATGGGCGTCGAGGGCCGGATCGTCCAGCAGCTCCTCCAGTCGGCCGCGGAGCCGGCCGAGGGCGCGCGGGACGGGCGTGTCGATCCGCTCGGCGGTGACGAGTTCCCCGGCTTCACCGAGCTCGATCAGCCACATCGTCTTGCGGTGGCCGGCCTCGGAGAAGGAGTAGGCGAGCGGGGAACCCGAGTAGCGGACCCGTTCGTTGATCTGCTGGCAGCCGTGGAGGTGGCCGAGGGCGGCGTAGTCGACCCCGTCGAAGACGCCTGCGGGCACGGCTTCGACCCCGCCGACGGTGATGTCGCGCTCGCTGTCGCTGGCCTGCCCGCCGGTGACGAAGGCATGGGCGAGGACGATGGAGCGGGTCCCGGGGGCCCGGCCCGCGAGGTCGGCGCGCACCCGGTCCATGGCGGCGCCGAGCACCGCCTCGTGGCTGACCTTCGGCGCCCCCAGGACCTCCTTCACCAGGGCCGGCTCCAGATAGGGCAGCCCGTACACCGCCACATCACCGTGTACGTCGGCCAGCACCACGGGGTCCGAGCAGCCGGCCGGATCGGTCCTGAGGAATATCCCGGACCCCTCGATCAACCCGGCCCCAACCCCCAGCCGGCGGGCGGAGTCGTGGTTCCCGGAGATCATCACCGTGGGCACGCCGAGCGCGGCGAGCCGGTGCAGGGCCCGGTCGTACAGCTCGACGGCGGGCAGCGGGGGCACGGCCCGGTCGTAGACGTCCCCGGCAACGAGGACGGCGTCGACCCGGTGCTCCTCGACGGTCGCGACGAGGTGGTCGATGAAGGCGGCCTGGGCTCCGAGCATGTTGACGCGGTGGAAGGACCGTCCGAGGTGCCAGTCGGAGGTGTGCAGAAACTTCACTCGCCGGCCTCGCCGCGCATGCCCGTCCCCCTGGTCGTCCTCCGGCCCACTGCCCCCACTACGCTAACCCGTCGCCGGGGCCGCCACGGCCGCTCCGGCGAGCCCGGGGTGCCGCGGGCTCAGGGTGCGTACGTCTCCCCGCCCAGGGTGAGGGTGGCGCTGCCCGCGGTGCTGTCGGCCAGCCAGGCTCCGAACGCGGGGAGGTCGGCTTCCGGGAGCGCGATCTCGATCTCCACGGCGGAGCCGTAGCGCAGGTCGACGACGGTCCGGCCGGTGGCGCGCAGGTCGTTCTGGGTCTTGCCGGCCCGCTGGTGGTCGACGGTGACGGTGGCCAGCCGGTAGCGGCGCCGGGTGACGGTGCCGAGCGCGTCGAGCGCTTCGCCGACGACCCCGCCGTAGGCCCGGATCAGCCCGCCGGCTCCGAGCTTGACGCCGCCGTAGTACCGGGTGACGACGGCGACCGCGTACCGGACGTCGCGCCGGGTGAGCATCTGCAGCATCGGCACCCCGGCGGTGCCGCCGGGCTCGCCGTCGTCGCTGGCCTTCTGCACCGAGGCGTCGGCGCCGATCACGTAGGCGAAGCAGTTGTGCGTGGCGGCGGCGTGCTCCTTGCGGACGCGCGCGATGAACTCCTGCGCCTCCTGCTCCGTCGCGGCGGGCGCGAGCGAGCACAGGAACCGCGAGCGGTTGATCTCGCACTCGTGCACGCCCGCCCGGGCCACCGTCACGTACTGGTCTGCCTTCACCGCTCCACCCTACGGGGAATCGGACAGGTGTCCTTTCGGTTGATCCCCGGTGCGGGGCGGCAGGAGCCGGTCCGGCGGGCGGCAGGAGGCGGTGCGTGTGAACGGCGAGCAGGAGACCATCCGCAGGATCCTCACCGAAGTCGGTGACACCTGGGCCGTGGTGGGCCTTTCGAACAACGAGCGCCGGGCGGCCTACGGGGTGGCGCGCGTGCTGCAGCGGTTCGGGAAGCGGGTGGTACCCGTACACCCCAAGGCGGAGACGGTCCACGGGGAGCCCGGGTACGCGTCCCTGGCGGACATCCCGTTCGAGGTGGACGTGGTCGACGTCTTCGTCAACAGCTCCCTCGCCGGCGCCGTCGCCGACGAGGCGGTGACGATCGGCGCCCGTGCCGTCTGGTTCCAGCTCGGGGTGATCGACGAGGCCGCCTGCGAGCGGACCCGGGAGGCGGGTCTGCTGATGGTCATGGACCGTTGCCCCGCGATCGAGATCCCCGTCCTGTAGCGACGCCCGTCAGTGCTGCGTGGGCGGCGGCGGCTCGTGGCCGCTGACCGGCGGGATGGAGACCGCCATGGTCATCTCCATCGGTTCCGGGCCGTCGTTGCGGTACTCGTGCGGGACGTTCGCCTCGAAGGAGACCGCCCCGCCCTGCGGCACCTCGTACGGTTCGCCGTCGACGGTCAGGGTGAGCCGTCCGGCCGTGACGTGCAGCATCTCCAGGGTGCCGGCCGGGTGGGGGTCCGACGCCGTGCCCTCGCCCGGCTCCAGCCGGTACGCCCACACCTCCAGCGGGCCGCGCCGGTCGTCGCCGAGCAGCATGGTGGCGCCGCTGCCCCCGGCCGTGGACCACATCCGGACCCCCTGACCGGGCGGCACCAGGTGCACCCGCGGGCCGCGGTCGCGGTCCAGCAGGGTGGTGATGCTGACGCCGAGGGCGTCGGCCAGTTTGACCGTGGTGCCGACGCTGGGGTTGGTCCGGGCCTGCTCGATCTGGATGATCATGCCGCGGCTCACGCCGGCCCGCGCCGCCAGCGCTTCGAGGGTGAACCCGCGCTCACCGCGCCAGCGCCTGAGATTGCGCCCGAGCGCTTGCGTGAGCTGTTCCAGGTCCGACACCGTTCCCCCACTCTCAGCGTCCAATATTTTGAATGACACGGTCCAACAGACTGAACTACGGTGTGATGTACTCGACGCTGCACTCCACCGTTCAAGACACTGTACTGCGAGGTCTCCCCATGACCGTCCTCTTCGCCCTGGCGACAGCCCTGCTGTGGGGACTCGCCGATTTCGGCGGCGGGCTGCTGACGCGCCGCATACCGGCGCTGACGGTGGTGGTGGTCTCCCAGGTCGTCGCCGTCGTCGTACTCGGCTCGGTGGTCCTGGCCACCGGCGCCTGGCGGGAGGCCGGACCGCAGCTGTGGTTCGCGGTCGCCGCCGGGCTCGTCGGACCGGTTGCGATGCTCAGCTTCTACAAGGCGCTGGCCCTCGGCCCGATGGGCGTGGTCTCCCCGCTCGGCTCGCTCGGCGTGATCGTCCCCGTCGGAGCCGGGCTGGCGCTGGGCGAGCGGCCCGGCCCCGGCCAGTTCGCCGGGACCGCGGTGGCCGTCATCGGCATCGTCCTCGCCGGCGGCCCGGAACTGCGCGGAGCGCCGGTGCAGCGCCGGGCCGTCCTGCTCACCCTGCTCGCAGCCTTCGGCTTCGGGGCGGTGATGGCCCTGATCGCGGAGGCCTCGCACACCGTCACGGGGCTCTTCCTGGCCCTTTTCGTGCAGCGCGTGACCAACGTGGCCGCGGGCGGTACGGCCCTGTGGGTGCAGCTGCGGCGGGGTACGTCCGCCCTGCCGCAGGGCAGCGGGCCGCGGCTCCTGTGGCAGCTCCTGCCGGCGCTGGCCTTCGTGGGCCTCGCGGACGTCGCGGCCAACGGCACGTACTCGGTGGCCGCCCAGAGCGGCCCCGTCACGGTGGCCGCCGTGCTCTCCTCGCTCTACCCCGTTGTCACCGCGCTCGCCGCCTTCGCCGTCCTCAAGGAGCGCCTGCGTACGGTGCAGGCCGCCGGAGCGGGCCTCGCCCTCGCGGGCACCGTCCTGCTCGCGGCCGGTTAGACGTGCCGCTCGGCCCCGGGCTCAGCCCACCCCGGGGCTGAGCTGCCCGGCTTCCGCCTCCGCCAGGGCCGCCAGCCCGCGCAGCTGTTCCGGCGTGATGCCCTCGGCGATCGGGACCGGCGCGGGGGTGCGCAACGGCGGCTGCCAGCCCGTCTCCGGCTCCCACCTGCGCACGATGCGCGCCGGGGCCCCCGCCACCACCGCGTGGTCCGGCACCTCGCCCCGTACGACGGCGCCGGCCGCGACGACGACGTTGCGGCCCAGCCGCGCCCCGGGCAGGATCACCGCCCCGGTGCCCAGCCAGCAGCCGGGGCCGATCTCCACCGGGGCGCTGCGGGGCCACTGCCTGCCGACGGGCTCGTGCGGGTCGTCGTAGCTGTGGTTGGTGGAGGTGATGTACACGCCCGGTCCGCAGAAGGTGTCGTCCCCGATGCTGATCCGGGTGTCGGCTATGACGTGGCTGCCGCGGCCGAGGACCACCCCGTTGCCGAGCACGAGGACCGGGTCCGGGCCCAGGTCGAGATCGGGCATCATCCCGGCCGTCAGGGTGACCTGCTCGGCGATGATGCAGTGTTCGCCGAGCCGGATCCACTGCTCGCCGAAGACCGTGCCCTGCGGGAAGGCGAGCCGGGTGCCGTGGCCGATGGCGCCGAAGCGCAGTCGTCCGGGCGTCTCGGCGGTCACGGCGCCGGCCCGTTGCATCCAGCGCCACCCGCCCTGGACGGCGCGGTTGGCCATGCGTCGGCGCAGGGATGAGAACGTGTTCTGGTTCTTCGGCACCGGGCCACCGTAGCGTGCCGCGCGCCGCCACCGCGCCGTGATCTTCACCCCATCCGCGGCGGTCGCACGCCGGTGTCCTACCGTGCTGTGAGCGCGGCACCGGTGGAGAACAGAGAACCGAGGGAAGAGAACATGACACAGCAGGCGGACCGGGCACTCGTGGCCGGCGTGGGCGGGAAGCAGCCGGTCATCGACCCGTCGGCCTTCACCGCCCCGACTTCCGTGGTGGTCGGAGACGTCACGCTCGGCGCCGGCTCCAGCATCTGGTACTCGGCGGTGCTGCGCGCCGACTGCGGGCCGATCACCCTGGGCGCGGACAGCAACGTGCAGGACAACTGCACCCTCCACGTGGACCCCGGGTTCCCGGTCACCATCGGGGAGCGCGTCTCCATCGGCCACAACGCCGTCGTGCACGGCTGCACCGTCGAGGACGACTGCCTGATCGGGATGGGCGCGACGGTGCTGAACGGCGCGGTGATCGGCGCCGGTTCGCTGGTGGCGGCGCAGGCGCTGATCCCGCAGGGCATGGTGGTCCCGCCGGGCTCGCTGGTCGCGGGGGTTCCCGCCAAGGTGCGGCGGGAGCTGACGGAGGAGGAGCGCGAGGGCATCCGGGTCAACGCCCTGATGTACACCGGGCTGGCCGAGCAGCACCGCGCGGCGGTGGGCCCGCAGGGCTAGGGGGTATCCGGCTCCGGTGCCGGTCTCAGTCGGAGACCGACGCCGGCGCCGGGGCCGCGGGTTCGTCCTCGTCCAGGTGCGCCGCGGCGGCGGCCTTGCGCATGCGCAAGCGCAGTACGAGGGTCACCGCGAGCCCGATCAGCAGGGCCGCGACCAGCGCCAGCCACGAGAACCGCTTCAGCCACGGCTCGGCGACGATGCCGACGGTGTAGATGACGGCGGTCGTGCCGCCCGCCCAGAGGATCCCGCCGAGCACGTTGGCGATCAGGAACTTCCAGTACGGCATGCGCAGCACGCCCGCCAGGGGTCCGGCGAAGATCCTCAGCAGGGCCACGAACCGTCCGAAGAAGACGGCCCACATGCCCCACTTCTCGAAGGAGCGTTCCGCCAGCGCCACGTGGCGCGGTCCGAAGTGCTTGGGGAAGCGCCGGCCCAGCCGCTCCAGCAGCGGTTTGCCGCCCCGGCGCCCGATCGCGTACCCGATGGAGTCGCCGACGATGGCGCCCGCGATGGCGCACAGCCCCAGCACCACCGGGTCGATGTGCCCCTGCTGCGAGGCGAGCAGGGCCGCGCTGACCAGGATGATCTCACCGGGCAGCGGGATGCCCAGGCTCTCCAGCCCGATGACCAGCCCCACCAGGAGATAGACGCTGACCGCCGGGATCGTCTCCAGCCATTCCTGGATGTGCACCGGTACGTCCTCCAGAGTCGTCCCCGGCGCGCCCCCTGTGACACGCCGAACAGGCAGCCTATCGGCTCCCTCGTGGCGGCAGGTGTCACGGACGGTTGACTCCACGCGCAGCCCGCCGCGCGGGGGCGGCAGCACGCGGGCAGTGGGATGGAGGGCGGGGCGACCCCGATCCCGGCCGGGCCCACCGCCGGCGCCGCCCGCGGGCGCGCCGACCGGGGGCCGCGGGTTCAGCCCGGCGGCGCCGACGACGCGACTACGCGTTGGGCCGCAGCGTCCAGACGACCGTCATTTCACCGGTCACGGCCTCGTCCTCGCGCTGGATGGCGATGGTGACGGGGAACTCGGGGCGGCCGCCCGCGTCGAGTTCCGCGACCACCTCGGCGGCCGGGCGGCCGAGGGTGGCGGTGGCGGTCACGACGCCCTTGGCGAGCTTCTTGTAGCCGATCTCGGCCTTGACGGCGAGCGGCACGGCGCGCGAGAGCTGGTCCCCGAACGCGGCGAGGACGATGGCGCCGCTCGCGGACTCGGCGAGGGTGAACATCGCGCCCGCGTGCGGACCGCCGACGTGGTTGTGGAAGTCGGGCTGGTCGGGCAGCCGGACGACGGCGCGCTCGGGGGTCGTCTCCAGGAACTGGAGGTTCAGGGTGCGGGCCATCGGCACGGTCGCGGCGAGCAGTTCGCCCACGTTCATCTGTTCTGCGCTCATGGCAGGCGATGTTACCCACGAGTAAGACCGGTTGACCAGACCGGACGAGGGGGCGGCCGTGGCTGCCGCCGGTCCCTCCCACTATCGTTACCGGCCATGTGGCCAGGACAGCAGCAGCCGCCCGGGGGACAGCCCGACCCCCGGGACGCGCAACAGAACCCGTACCAGCAGCAGGCGGGACAGCCGAACCCGTACCAGCAGCAGCCGCAACCGGGATTCGGTGAGCCGCAGCCCGGTTACGGATACCCGCAGGCGGGATACCAGACGCCCCCGCCGGTTCAGCCGTGGGGTCCGCCCCCGCAGGCGCAGCAGCAGCCGGGGCGCGCCAGGAGCCCGTACTCCACCAAGACGGTGGCCATCGTCGCCGCCGCCGCGGTGATCGTGACCGCGGCCGTCACCGGGACGTTCGTCCTCACCCGGGACAAGAAGACCACCAACCAGGCCGACGACAAGCCGGTCGCCGCCTCCTCCTCGCCTCCCGCCACCGGTTCGGCCGCGCCGCCCGCCCCGACCGGGAACCCGCGCGCCGGCGGGGAGGTCAAGCCGGTGATCCCGGGCTGGAAGGTCGTCATCAACCCGTTGCACGGCACCGCATTCGACGTGCCGGCGGACTGGACCGTCGCCAGCTCGGGCCTGAGCAGCGGCTTCGAGGACTCGAAGAAGGGCGACGGCTCCGCGCTCGTCATGATGACGGCACCGGCCTTCTACAAGCAGGACTGGTGCAAGATCGACTCCAACAAGGACGGCAAGGAGGAGACCACCGAGCTGGCCGGGACCGGCGCCAAGGGCGCCCAGGGCGCCAAGGACACCGCCGAGGCCGCGCGCATCGCGGCCGAAAACTGGGTGTACGCCGCCTACGCCCAGGATTCGCCGAACCCGAAGGAGACGGTCAAGTCCGCGGACTCGAAGGACTTCACGACCCTCTCCGGCCTCAAGGGCAGCTTCTCCACCGCGACCGCCACCGGCCTGCCGAAGAAGAACAAGTGCTCCTCCGACGGCAAGAGCATCGCCTTCGCGTACAAGCTCGCCAACGGGGACTTCGCCGTCTGGGTGCTGTACGCGGTCGCGGGCGTCCCCGGTGAGGTCTCCAAGGAGACGTACGAGAAGATCATGAGCTCGGTCCGCCTGACCGGCAGCTGATCTGCGGTGCACCGCTCCCCGGGCCGACAATCCGTTTGGCTTCTCGGCCCGGGCCGGGCGATAGTCCCGGGGTGAGTCCTCCCCCCGCCGCCCCGTCCCGCGCTCCCTTCCGCCGCCGGCCCGCATGGGCCGGCCGCAACTACACCCTGCTGACGGGCGCCGCCGTCGTCACCAACCTCGGCAGCCACGGGGCGCTCATCGCCGCCGCGTTCGCCGTCCTCGACTCCGGCGGGACCGCGGGAGACGTCGGCCTGGTGGCGGCGGCCCGCACCCTGCCGCTCGTCCTCTTCCTGCTGATCGGCGGCGCGGTGGCCGACCGGCTGCCGCGGCACCGGGTGATGGTCGCGGCCAACGCCCTCAACTGCCTTTCGCAGGCCGCCTTCGCCGCCCTCGTCCTGGCCGGTGACCCGCGGCTGTGGCAGATGATGCTGCTCACGGCGCTCTGCGGCACGGGTACCGCGTTCTTCAACCCGGCCGCCGAGGGAATGCTGCTGTCGAGCGTCTCGGGCGAACACGCCAACCGCGCCTTCGCCCTGTTCCGGATGGCGATGAACGGCGCGGGCATCGGCGGCGCGGCGCTGGGCGGGGCCCTGATCGCCGCGATCGGCCCGGGCTGGGTCCTGGCGGTGGACGCCGCGGCCTTCGCCGTCGCGGGTGCGCTACGGGCGTTCCTGCGGGTCGGCCAGATCGCCGGGCGGGCCCCCGGCGGGGGTCTGCTGGCCGACCTGCGCGAGGGCTGGGACGAGTTCCGGAGCCGCTCCTGGCTGTGGGGGATCGTGCTGCAGTTCTCCGTGGTCGTCGCCGTCGTGGGCGCGGCGGAGGCGGTGTACGGACCCCTGGTCGCCCGGGACCGGCTGGGCGGGCCCGCCCCCTGGGGCGCGGCCCTGGCCTTCTTCGGCCTGGGCACGATCGGCGGGGCGCTGCTGATGGCCGTCTGGAAGCCGCGCCGGCTGCTGCTGGCCGGCACGCTGTGCGTGTTCCCGCTGGCCCTGCCGTCGGCGGCGCTGGCCGTGCCGCTGCCGGCCTGGGGACTGTGCGCGGTGATGCTGGTCACCGGCGTGTCCATCGAGGTGTTCGGCGTGAACTGGATGACGGCCCTGCACCAGGAGATACCGGAGGAGAAGTTCTCCCGGGTCTCGGCCTACGACTGGTTCGGCTCCGTGTCGATGCTCCCGCTGGCCACGGCCCTGGCCGGGCCGGTCGAGACGGCCTTCGGGCGCACGCAGGCCCTGTGGGGCTGCGCGGCCCTCGTGGTCCTGGCCACCGCCCCGGTCCTCGCCGCGCCGGACGTCCGCCGCCTCACCCGGCGCCCGGCCCCGGCTCGGACCCCTGAACCAGCGCCGGAACCGGAACCCGAGCCCGCCGCCGTATGAGGCCGGGCCCGGCCCGGACACCCCCTGGCTGGTGCACAGCACTAGCCCACGCCGAACGCCCCCGCCGGGGGCTCCGGCGACGCCGCGGCCCGGGCGTCCGGCACCGGGACCGCGCCCCGTACGAGCCGGGCGAGGGCCGCGCCCGCCTCCACCCGGGCCGGGAACGCGTCGGCCGCGCAGCGCCGGGCCAGGGCGGCCACCGGGACCTCCCGGTCCGAGGCGACGAGCACCGCGTTGCCGAACCTGCGCCCGCGCAGCACCCCCGGCTCGGCGATCAGCGCCAGCTCCGTGAAGACGGCCCCGAAGTTCGCCAACTGCCCCCGCAGGAAGGCGAAGGGCGCGCCGTCGGCCAGGTTCGCCACGTACAGCCCGCCTGGCCTCAGCACCCGCGCCGCCTCCCGCGCGTACTCCAGCGAGGTCAGCTGCGCCGGGACCCGGGAGCCCCCGAAGACGTCGGCGACCACCACATCGGCGCTCGCGCCCGGCGCGCCCTCCAGCCAGGCCCGCGCATCGGCGGCGTGCACCGTGATCCCGGAGCCCTCCCCCCACGGCAGGTGCTCGGCCACCAGTTCCACCAGGCCCGCGTCGAACTCCACCACCTGCTGCCGGGAGCCGGGCCGGGTGGCGGCGGCGTACCGGGGAAGGGTCAGCGCGCCCCCGCCCAGGTGGATCAGGTCCAGCGGCTCCCCCGGCTCCGCCGCGCAGTCCATTACGTGGGCGAGGCGGCGTGCGTACTCGAACTCGAGGTGTTCCGGCTCGTCGAGGTCGACGTACGACTGCGGCGCCCCGTCGACGGTGAGCAGCCAGGCCCGCTCCCGGTCCACGTCCGGCATCAGCTTGGCGGCGCCCTGGCCCACGTCCCGGATCACCGGGATCTGCTCGTCGTTCACCCCACCATTGTCAGGCCGCCCAGACGCGCGCCGCCTCCGCCGCGTGCGCCGCCGCCTGGGCCAGCCCGGCCCGGGCGGCGGGGTCCCGCCGCGCGGGGTCCAGGACGTTGCGCCCGAAGGTCTTGCGGGCCTCGGCGGAGGGGGTGATCAGCAGCACCTTCGCCCCCGCCTTCCGCAGCCGCTCGGCCTGCGCCGCGGGCGAGGGGATCAGCTTCGATCCGAGCGCCATCGGCGCGACGATCACCACCCGCTCGTAGTCGGCGGCCAGGTCGGCGTTGGTCGCCGAGCGGACGCCGCCGTCGATGTACCGCCGGCCGTCCACGGTCACCGGCGGCCACACCCCGGGCACCGCGCAGCTCGCCGAGACCGCGTCCAGCAGCCCGGCCCCGCTCTCCCGGTCGAAGGCCGTCAGGGCACCGGTCAGCGCGTCGACGGCGGTCACGACCAGCCGCCGCTCGGGCCATTCGGACGAGACGAGCCGGGCCTTGAGCACCTCGCGCCGTACCGCCTCGGGCCCGGTGTCGGCGGCGAGCGCGAAGGCGCCGACCCGCCGCCGGTAGGCCGCGGCGTCCCGGGAGCGCAGCATCGTGACGGCGTACCGCGCGAAGATGGCGGCTCCCAGTCTCGCCGCGACCTCACCGGCCGCGTCGCCGAGCTGGCGCTCGTAGAGCTCCCTCGGCGTGAGCAGCCCGGAGGTGAGCTGGGCGCCGACGACCGAACCGGCCGAGGTGCCGACGACGAGGTCGGCGGTGGTCAGGTCGGTGCCCGCCGCGGCCAGCCCGCACAGGATCCCGGTCTCCCAGCCGATCCCGGTGAGTCCGCCGCCGCCGAGCACCAGTGCCGTCTTGCCGCCCATCGCCGCCCGCCCCTCGTCGCATCGCACCCTTGTGGTGACGGCAGTCTGACGCAGACCCACCACCGCCACCACACCGGGTGCGGATCCGGCTAACCGACCGAGGCGACGGTCCCCGCGCCGACCGTGCGGCCGCCCTCGCGGATCGCGAACCCGAGGCCGGCCTCCAGGGGGACGTCACGGCCCAGTTCGACGGTCATGGTGACCGTCTCCCCCGGCCGGGCCACCGCCACCGCGCCCAGGTCCACGTCCCCGACGACGTCGGCGGTACGGATGTAGAACTGGGGCCGGTACCCGGAGGCCACCGGCGTCGTCCGGCCGCCCTCCCGGGCGGCGAGCACGTACACCTGGGCGGTGAAGCGGCGGCTGGGCACGACGCTGCCCGGCGCCGCGACCACGTGCCCGCGGCGCACCCCGTCGCGCGGCACGCCGCGCAGCAGCAGCGCGACGTTGTCCCCGGCCTCGGCGCACTCCATCGGCTTGCCGAAGGTCTCCAGGCCGGTGACCACCGTCTCGACCGGCTCGCCGTCGCCGCCGAGCACGCTCACCCGGTCGCCCGTGCGTACGCTGCCGCGCTCGACGGCGCCGGTGACGACCGTCCCGCGTCCGGTGATGGTCAGTACGTTCTCCACCGGCAGCAGGAACGGCGCGTCCGTGTACCGCACGGGCATCGGCACGTACGTGTCCACCGCGTCCAGCAGCGCCTCGACGGCGGCGGTCCAGCGCGGGTCGCCGTCCAGCGCCCCGAGCCCGGAGACCCGTACGACGGGCGCACCGTCGCCGCCGTAGCCGTGCGCGTTGAGCAGGTCGCGGACCTCCAGCTCGACCAGGTCGGTCAGCTCGGGGTCCCCGGCGTCGGCCTTGTTGAGGGCCACCACGATGTGGTTGACGCCGACTTGGCGGGCGAGCAGGACGTGCTCGGCGGTCTGCGGCATGACCCCGTCGAGCGCGGAGACGACGAGGATCGCGCCGTCGAGCTGGGCCGCGCCGGTCACCATGTTCTTGATGTAGTCGGCGTGGCCGGGCATGTCGACGTGGGCGTAGTGGCGGGTGTCGGTCTCGTACTCGACGTGCGTGAGGTTGATGGTGATCCCGCGCCGGGCCTCCTCGGGGGCCCGGTCGATGCGGTCGAAGGGGACGAAGGAGGCTCCGCCGCGCTCGGCGAGCACCTTGGTGATGGCGGCGGTCAGGGTCGTCTTGCCGTGGTCGACGTGTCCCATGGTGCCGATGTTGAGGTGCGGCTTGGTGCGCACGAAGGCCGTCTTGGCCATGATGTCTTCCCGTGTGTCGCGAGCTGGATACGGGACCCCTGGAGCGGACCGACCCTCCCCCTGTGGGGTCCGCCGGACGTTCCGGGAAGGGTCAGCTTCGTGCGCCGTCGAATGCGGCGAAGGGGAGTGCCTCTGCGGGGACGGCAGCCTTCGGCGCGTCCGCGACTGCGGACGGCGCTGCGGGGAAGGCGTACCGGGACATGCACTTGATCCTGCCTCGGGGCCCGGGATGCGTCGAACGGTTTTTCACCGGCCCGGGCGGCGCGGGCCGGACGTGGGCTTCGTCACTGCGGCTGCGGTGCGCGGGTGGCCGGCCTCGCGGGCGTCGGCCGCCGTCCGTCCGCGCGGGACGTGGACGGCGGCGCCGCGCCGGACCCGTCGGCTAGTCTCCCGGAATGCCCCTTCTCCGCTCGCCGTGGACCCGGCTGTCGCTGCTCGTCCTGCTGCTCGCGGCGGGCGGCGCGGGCGTGCTGCTGTACGAGCCCCAGCGGCTGCTGTCGCAGGGCCTGCCGCCGGGTCTCCCGGTGGCTGCGACGACGCTGCTGTTCGCGACGGTGTACGGCCTCTGCACCACGGCGTTCGTTCCGAGACCGTTGCTGAACCTGGCGGCAGGGGCGGTGTTCGGGTCCGCGCTCGGGCTGGTCGCGGCGGTCGCCGGTACGGTTCTGGGCGCCGGAATCTCCTTCGGCCTGGGCCGGGCGCTGGGCCGCGACGCGCTGCGGCCCCTGGTGCGCGGCCGCTGGCTGCGTGCGGCGGACGGGCAGCTCGGCCGGCACGGCTTCCGCTCGATGCTCGCGATCCGCCTCTTCCCGGGGGTCCCGTTCGCGGCAGCCAACTACTGCGCGGCGGTGTCCCGCTGCGGCTGGCTGCCGTTCCTGGGCGCGACGGCGCTGGGCACCGTCCCCAACACCGCCGCGTACGTGATCGCCGGCGCGAGCGCGTCCTCCCCGGATTCCCCCGCGTTCCTCGTCTCCTTCGGCTTCATCGCGGTGTCGGGGGTGGCGGCGGCTGCGGTCGCCTGGCGCAAGCGGCACCGGCTCGCGCCCCCGTCGGCGCCGGTGGCGGCGTACGCCCTGGCGCCCCAGCACCCCCCTGCGGTCAGCGGCGTTCCCCACGGGCCCTAGCATCGGACGCGACCTTCCCGACGATCACAAGGACGAGCGCACCCCGACATGAGCTGGTTCGAATCCCTAATCCTCGGTCTCGTGCAGGGGCTTACGGAGTTCCTCCCGATCTCCTCCAGCGCCCACCTCCGGCTGACCGCGGCATTCGCCGGCTGGCAGGACCCGGGCGCGGCCTTCACCGCGATCACGCAGATCGGCACCGAGGCCGCCGTGCTGATCTACTTCCGCAAGGACATCGCGCGGATCGTGTCCGCCTGGTTCCGTTCGCTCTTCGACAAGTCCTTGCGCGGGGACCAGGACGCCAAGATGGGGTGGCTGGTGATCGTCGGCTCGATCCCGATCGGCGTGCTGGGCGTCACGCTCAAGGACGCGATCGAGGGCCCGTTCCGTGATCTGCGGCTGACCGCCGCGACGCTCATCGTGATGGGCATCGTGCTCGGCATCGCCGACCGGCTGACGGCGCGCGACGAGGAGGGCGGCCGGCACCGCGCCGTTCGCGAGCGCAAGACGCTCAACGAGCTCGGCGTCAAGGACGGTCTGATCTTCGGTATCTGCCAGGCGATGGCGCTGGTGCCCGGTGTCTCCCGGTCCGGCGCGACGATCTCCGGTGGTCTGCTGATGGGCTTCACGCGCGAGGCCGCGGCGCGTTACTCCTTCCTCCTCGCCATCCCGGCGGTACTGGCCTCGGGCGGCATGGAGTTGACGAAGCTGGGTGAGGGCCAGGTGTCCTGGGGGCCGACCGTCTTCGCCACGGTCATCGCCTTCTTCGTCGGCTACGTGGTCATCGCCTGGTTCATGAAGTTCATCTCCAGCAAGAGCTTCATGCCCTTCGTGGTCTACCGCATCCTGCTGGGCATCGCCCTGATCGTGCTGATCAGCATGGGCGTGCTGAGCCCGCACGCGGGCGAATCGGCCGGGTAAATCACCGTTTCGCGTGAATCGGAGGCCGTCCGGGAACGTTCCCGGACGGCCTCCGCGTCGTTGTGGCTGTAAAGACTTGTGCCTGTAAAGAGCTGAAAGACCTGTAAGCAAGCAGCAGGGGGTGTCCCATGCGTCGAGTGGTGCTGGAGCGTTTTCCGGCCGGAAGTCCGAGGGGAAGCTGGCCGGCCGAGGAGTACGCGGCCCAGCGGATGCGCGAGGGCGTGCCGGCCGAGGTGGTGATGGACCTGGACAGCGACGCGTTCCTGGTCGTCGTCCGCCAGCGGGAGGCGCATTCCGGTCGTTGACGGACCGGCGGGGATCAAGTCCGCGCACGCCCCTTGGTCTCCCGGCCCGGCGGCCGCACACTGACCCGATGACGCAGCGTGTGGACCTTGCGACGGTGATGGACCGGCTGGCGATCGACGAGGTGGTGTCGGGATACGCGGTGGCCGTGGACGACGGCGACTGGACCGCCTACCGGGCCCTCTTCACCCCGGCCGGGCGGGCGGACTACCGGTCCGCCGGCGGGGTGGAGGGCCCGGCCGGGGAGGTCGCGCAGTGGCTGGAGCGGACCATGACGCTGTTCCCCGTCCGCCAGCACCTGATCGTCAACCGGCTGGTCCGGCTGGAGGTCACCGACGGCGCGCCCGGTGACACGGCGGAGGTGCGGGCCGACTTCCTCAACCCCATGCGGCTGGCCGACGCCGGGTCGGACCCGGCCGTCACCGCCCCCAACTTCGTCGCGGCGGGCCGCTATGCCTTCGCCCTGGCCCGGACCCGCGATGGCTGGCGGCTCTCCGGGGTAACCGTGCACGAGAAGTGGCGGCACCCGGCGGGCTGACCCGGCCCCGCTGCCCGACACTGGAAGCGGAGGCGCCTCATGGTCCCGGAGTACAACGGGTGGTGGCGTGCGGCCGCCGCGGTCGCCGTGGGGGCGCTGCCCGCGCTCGCCTTCCCCGCTCCGGCGCTCTGGTGGTTCGCCTACGTCGCCCTCGTGCCCTGGATGCTGCTGCTGAGGTCCGCCCCCACCGGGCGGCGCGCCGCTCTGGAGGGCTGGCTCGGCGGGACGGGGTTGGTCTTCGCCGTCCACCACTGGCTGCTGCCGAGCCTGCACGTGTTCCTGCTCCTGCTGGCGACCCTGCTCGGTGCGCTCTGGGTCCCCTGGGCGCTGCTCGTGCGGGAGCTGCTCGGCGGGGTCACCACGCCCGGGCGGGCGGGTGCCGCGCTGGTGCTCGTACCGGCGGGGTGGGTGCTGCCGGAGCTGGTCCGGTCCTGGCAGGGGCTGGGCGGGCCGTGGGGGCTGCTGGGGGCCAGCCAGTGGCAGGTGCCGCCGGCGCTGCTGCTGGCGTCGGTGGGCGGCGTGTGGCTGGTGAGCCTGCTGGTGGTGGCGGTGAACTCTGCGCTGGCCCTGCTGGTCGCCGTACCCGGGGCGCGGGTGCCTGCGATGGCCGGGATGACGGGGTGTGCGGTGCTCGTGGGGGCGGCATGGCTGTGGGTGCCGCGGCCGCAGGTGTCGGGCGGGCTGCGGGTGGCCGTCGTGCAGCCGGGGCCGGTGGCGGACGGCCCGGACAGTACGGAGCGGCGGTTCGCGGCCGGGGAGCGGCTGACCCGGGCGCTGGCCGAGCGTCCGCCGGAGCAGCGCCCGGACCTGGTGGTCTGGGGCGAGAGCAGCGTCGGCGAGGATCTCGCGGCCCGGCCGGACCTGGCCCGGCGGCTCGCGGCGCTCTCGGCGCGGGTGGGCGCTCCGCTGCTGGTCAACGTGGACGCGCGGCGCAGTGACCGGCCCGGGATATACAAGAGTTCCGTGCTCGTAGGCCCCGGCGGGCCGACCGGGGACCGGTACGACAAGATGCGTCTGGTGCCGTTCGGGGAGTACGTACCGGCGCGGGCCCTGTTCGGCTGGGCAACCTCGGTCGGCAAGGCGGCGGGCGAGGACCGGATGCGCGGCGACGCCCCGGCCCTGATGGAGCTGCCGGGGCGGACCGGGGTGCGGCTGGGTCCGCTGATCTGCTTCGAGTCCGCCTTCCCCGACATGAGCCGGCGCCTCACCCGCGACGGGGCGGCGCTGCTCGTGACCCAGTCGTCGACCTCCAGCTTCCAGCACAGCTGGGCCCCGGCCCAGCACGCTTCGCTTGCCGCGCTGCGGGCCGCCGAGGCCGGCCGCCCGGTGGTGCACGCCACCCTGACCGGGATCAGCGAGGTGCACGGTCCCTCCGGGGAGCGGATCGGGCCGGCGCTGCCCACCTCGGCGAGCGCGGCCGCCGTTTACGAGGTTCCGCTCGCCCGGGGCACGACGCTCTACGTGCGCTTCGGGGACTGGCCGGTGGGCGCGGCCCTCGCCGCGCTGGCCGCGTACTGCGCCGCGCAGGCGGCGCGTTCGCTCAGGAGGCCTGCTCCAGAGCCGAGCGCACCACCCGCTCGCACAGTTCATGGGTGAGCAGGGCGTCGCGGGCGCTGAGGGTCCGGCCCGCCCCGACGGCCTCCAGGAAGGCGTCCACGACCTGTTCGATGCCGCGCTGGCGGGCGACCGGCACCCAGTCGCCGCGGCGGCGCACGGTCGGCTGGCCGCGGTGGTCGATGACCTCCGCGAGGTTGACGACCTGCCGCTTGGTGTCCTGCCCGGACACCTCCAGGATCTCCTCGGTGGAGCCGGAGAGGCGGTTCATGACGCCGAGGGCGGTGAATCCGTCGCCGGACATCTGGAGGACCACCTGGTGCATCAGCCCCTCGCGCACCACGGCCCGCACGTCGATGTGGTCGGCTTCGCCGGGCAGGAGGAAGCGCAGGGTGTCGACGACGTGGATGAAGTCGTCCAGGACCAGGGTGCGCGGGTCCTCGGGCAGGCCGACCCGGTTCTTCTGCATGATGATCAGCTCGCGCGGGTGGTCGGCGCACTGCGCGTAGCCCGGTGCGTGGCGCCGGTTGAAGCCGACGGCGAGGGAGACCCGCCGCGCCTCGGCCAGTTCGACGAGCGCCCGTGACTCCGCCAGTTCGTAGGACAGGGGCTTGTCCACGTAGGTCGGTACGCCCGCCTCCAGCAGCCGGGTCACGATCTCGGGGTGGGCGGCGGTGGGCGCGTGGACGAAGGCCGCGTCGAGGCCCTGGGCGATGAGCGCGTCGAGGCCGGTGTGCCGGCGTTCGGCCGGGACGTGGTGGACGTCGCCGATCAGCCGCAGGGTTTCGGGGGTCCGGGTCTGCAGGTGCAGCTCGGCTCCGGGGCGGGTGCTGAGGACGGGCAGGTACGCCTTCCGGGCGATGTCGCCGAGTCCGATGACGCCGACCTTCACCGGGTACCTCCTGGTTGCTTCCTTGTGGGACGCTCGCAGCTTAATCCCTGGTGACAGGGGCCGCGTTCGCCGAAGATGGGCACCATGACCAGTTCTGGATCACACCGTGACGAGCCCTCCACCACCGCGAACGAGCGTGAAATGCTGGACGGCTGGCTCGACTACCACCGTTCCACGCTCGCCTGGAAGTGCGAGGGGCTCAAGGACGAGCAGCTGCGCAGCACTCCGCTCGCGCCCTCCGAGCTGAGCCTGCTGGGCCTCGTACGCCACATGGCGGAGGTGGAGCGGTACTGGTTCCGGGAGATCATGCTGGGCGCGGACCTGCCGGAGCTGTACTCCACCCGCGAAGACCCGGACGGGGACTTCCACTTCACCGCCGACGACAGCTGGGCGGAGTCCGAGGAGGTCTGGCAGACGGAGGTCGAGCTGGCCCGGCAGGCCGCCGCGGGCCGTTCCCTGGACCTGTTGTCGGAGCCCGACAGCCACCACCGCGGCGAGGTGTTCAGCCTGCGCTGGGTCTACACCCACATGATCGAGGAGTACGCGCGCCACAACGGCCACGCGGATCTGCTGCGCGAGCACATCGACGGCGCCACCGGCGACTAGCCGGGGCCCCGGGGCGGGCGTCAACCTGCGGCGCGGCGGCGGCCGGCCGTCACCCTTGCGGGGGCAATATCCGCCCAGGGTTTTCGCAACGGGGTCCCCACACAGCAGAGTTGCGCGGGTGCATCCAACCCGAACCACGACAAAACTGCTGCTCGGAGTGGCCTGTGCCGTCTCGGCCGTCTCCGGCTGTGTGACCGTGAGCCCCACCGCGACGCAGCCCGCGGCGGGCACCTCCAGCGGGCTGCCGCCCCACCACGAACCGCGCGGCGGGCCGGGGGTCCTGCCGGTGGTGGTCCAGGCTCCCGCGCTGGAGGCGCTGAAGGCGGGGCCCCGCGAGTCCCCGCGTCCGGCGGCTCCGGGCGGCTCCCGCCTGTCCGCCGCCCGCTCGGCGGCGGGCCCGGCCTCCGGGGAGACCGCGCCGCCCGTTCCCGACATCCCCGAGCCCCGGCGGCCCGCGAAGACGTCCACGCGGCACCCCGGGAGCCCGTCCGGCCCCGCCGGGCGGCGCGGGGCGGAGTCCGGCCGCGAGCTGATGCGGGAGCTGCCGGTCCGCCCGGCCGACGTGTGCGCGCTCGGGCGGCGGCACGGGCGCTGGCATCCGGACAGCCCGGAGGCCCGGATCTGCGCGGGCGTCCACGCCGGCTGACGCCGTACGGGAGCCGTCCGCGTGCGGCTACGGGCCCTGCTCGGGGAACGGCCGGGGCGGGGCGCCCGGGTCCGCGTCGAGCCGCCGCTCCAGCCGGGCGATGGCGGCCCGCACCCCGTTGCCGTAGCCGTCGTCGGCCAGCGCCTCGGTGGCGGCCCGGGCCCGGGCGAGATGGACCCGGGCCGCCTCAGGACGGCGCAGCTTCACGTAGTCGGCGGCCAGGCTCAGGTGCAGCGACGGGTAGAAAACCCGGACCGCCTGGTGCGGCCGCGCGGGCGGCGGCCCTGCCGCGATCCCCTCGGCGGCGCTCAGGGCCCGCAGGTCCCAGGCCAGTTCGTCCGCGGGATCGTCCTGGGCGTCGGCCATGTAGTGCGCGAGGGTGCAGCGGTGGAGCAGGTCGCCGCCCTCCCCCAGCTCGGACCAGATCTCGCCCAGCCGGTTGCGGGCCTCCTCGCGGTCGCCGGCGTGCAGCAGGATGACCGCCTGGCCGATCCTGGTCATGACGGCGTCCTCCGACGCCTCCCGCTGCTCCGTCAACGCGACCTCCGGCTGCTCCGCCAGACCTGCCCCGGTCTGATCATCAAGACGCTAACCGGAGCAACCGGCTCAGGCACCGAGGCGCGGTGTGGCGTCAGCCCAGGTCCGGGATGCGCCAGTCGATCGGCTCATGGCCCTGCGCGGCGACGGCCTCGTTGATCTGTGTGAAGGGCCGGGACCCGAAGAACTTCTTGGCCGACAGCGGGGAGGGGTGGGCACCCTTGACGATCACGTGCCGCTCCTCGTCGATGAGCGGGATCTTCTTCTGGGCGTAGGCACCCCAGAGGACGAAGACGACCGGGTCGGGGCGGGCGGAGACGGCGCGGATCACCGCGTCGGTGAACTTCTCCCAGCCCTTGCCCTTGTGCGAGTTGGGCTCGGCCTCACGGACGGTGAGCACCGCGTTGAGCAGCAGGACGCCCTGCTCGGCCCACGGCATCAGGTAGCCGTTGTCGGGGACGGGCAGGCCCAGCTCCTCCTTCATCTCCTTGTAGATGTTGCGCAGCGAGGGCGGGGTCTTCACGCCGGGGCGCACGGAGAAGCACAGGCCGTGGCCCTGGCCCGCGCCGTGGTACGGGTCCTGGCCGAGGACCAGCACCTTCACCTTGTCGAAGGGCGTGGCGTCCAGGGCCGCGAAGACCTGCTCGTGGGGCGGGTAGACCGGCCCGTTGGCCCGTTCCTTCTCGACGAACTCCACGAGCTCTTTGAAGTAGGGCTGGTCCAGCTCCCCGCCGATAGCGGGGAGCCAGGACTCGGGCAGCATCTGGCTCACGTCTACATCCTCCGGTACAGGTCCGTACAACTGCTTGGTGTGACTGGACCGAACCTACCCGGAGGCACTGACAACGCCTCGTCCGCCCGGGGCCGGGGAGCGGGGACTACCAGCTGGTCTTGCGGTACAGCTCCCACAGCTGCATGACGGTCTGCGGGTCCAGCGCCCGCTCGGCGCCCGCGACGTCGTCGCGCGCGGCCACGTACAGCTTGCCCTGCCACAGGGGCAGCAGGCGGACGTCCTGGGCGAAGGTCTGCTGGGCCTGCTCGAACTCCTTGACGCCGGCCGAGCGGTCGCTCTCGCGCCGGGACTTGGGCAGCAGGTCGTTCAGGATGTCGGCCGGCTCGTAGGGCGTGCCGACCGCGTTTTCCTTGCCGACGAACGGCGCGATGAAGTTGTCCGGGTCCGGGAAGTCGGGGAACCAGCCTCGTCCGAAGACGGGGAACTCACCGTTCTTGTAGCCGTCCTGGAACTCGATCCAGGGCTTGCTGCGCAGAGTGATCTTGAAGAGGCCGCTCTCGTCGAGCTGGCGCTTGAGTTCGGTGAACTCGTCCGCCGTGGAGGAGCCGTAGCGGTCGGTGGTGTACCAGAAGGTCAGCTCCACCGGCTGGGTGATCCCCGCGTCCCGGAGGGCTTTCCTGGCCTTGTCGGCGTTCGGCTGGCCGTACATGTCGTAGAACGGCGTCTTGTGACCGAGGACGCCCTTGGGGACCATGGAGTACAGCGGCTCGGCCGTGCCCTGGTAGACCTTGCTGACGAGCGCGCCGCGGTCGATGCTCTGCGCGATCGCCTGGCGCACGGCCGGCTTGGCGACCTGCGGGTCCTTCGGGTTGAAGACCAGGTAGCGGATCTCGGAACCGACGTTCTCGACGACCTGGACCCCCTTGTCGTGCGAGGCGGGGCTCTGGAGGTCCTTGATCTCGGTCGCGGACAGGCCTCGGTAGGTGGCGTCGATCTCCTTGTCCTTGAGCGCCGCCACCATCTTCTTGGAGTCCGTGAAGTAGCGGATGGTCACGGTGTCGTTGCGCCGGTTGGCGAAGCCCACGTAGCTGTCGTTGCGGCCGAGGACCGCTTCGCCGTCCTTGTACGACGTCAGGACGTACGGGCCGGAACCGGTGGTCTTGCCGTCCTTGCGCACCTTGTCGGCGGGGTACTCGCCGGGCGGGACCAGCGAGGCGGCCGGCGAGCCGAGGACGTACGGGAAGGTCGCGTCCGGGGTCTTCAGGTGGAAGACGACGCTCAGCGCGTCCGGGGTCTCGATCTTGTCGAGGCTGCCGAACAGGTCCTTCGGGCCGGTCTTGGCCGCGATCGTGCGGATGCGGTCCAGGGAGTGCTTGACGGCCTTGGAGTCGAGGACCTCGCCGTTGGAGAACTTCAGGCCCTTGCGCAGCGTGCAGCGGTAGGACTCGTTGGCGGAGTCGGTGAACTCGCAGCCCTGGGCGGCGTCCGGCTCGGGCTTGGTGCTGCCGGTGGGGAAGGCCAGCAGGGTCTGGTAGATGTTCCGGTACAGCTCCCAGGAGCCGTCCCAGGCCGCCGCCGGGTCGAGGGTGCTCGGCTTGCTCGTCGTACCGACCACGATCGGCTTCTTGTCGGCACCGCTGCCATCGGAAAGCAGACCGCATCCGGCGAGCAGGGATATGGACGCAAGGGCTGCAGTGATCTGCAGGCATCTGGTCCGGTTGAACACGTGCACGCTCCTCGATCAGCCAGGGGTGCGGCAGACCCTACCGCAGTGCCTCACAAATCCAATGGGCAGGTTTGGTGAGGCACTTGACCGATTTCATGCACATTCGATACGCATTTGCCTCCCTTTAGGAGGCAAATGCGTCCGGTTATCGGTCAGTGCACCCCAGCATTGAGGAACATTCCTCCGTCAACGACGAGAGTTTGCCCTGTGATCCATTCCGCTTGTGCAGATGTAAGAAAGGCCGCCGCCCCTCCGATGTCCTCGGGGACGCCGAGCCGGCCCAGCGGATAGGCGGCCGAGGCCTCCTGCTCGCGCCCTTCGTACAGGGCCTGCGCGAACTTCGTCTTGACCACGGCGGGCGCGATGGCGTTGACCCGGACCCCGGGCGCCATCTCGTGCGCCAGCTGGAGGGTGAGGTTGACCATGGCGGCCTTGCTCATCCCGTACGCGCCGATGAAGGGCGAGGCGGAGAGCCCGGCGATGGAGGCGATGTTCACGATCGCGCCGCCGTTGTCCTTCTGCCAGGCGTGCCAGGTCCGCTGGGCGAAGCCGAGCGCCGAGATCACATTGGTCTCGAACACCTTGCGCGCCACCCCGAGGTCGAGGTCCGCGATCGGCCCGAAGACGGGATTGGTCCCCGCGTTGTTGATCAGGAAGTCCACCCGCCCGAAGGCCTCCATCGTGCGCTCCACGGCGAGGGCCTGGTGGGCCTCGTCGTGGGCCTTGCCGGGTACGCCGATCACCCGGTCCGCGCCCAGCGCCTCCACGGCCTCCTTGAGGGCGTCCTCGTTGCGTCCGGTGATGCAGACCCGGTCGCCGCGGGCGACCAGTGCCTCGGCGATGCCGTAGCCGATGCCCCGGCTCGCGCCGGTGATCAGTGCGACCTTGCCGCTGTCCGTTCCTTCGTAAGTCGTCATGTGCGCCGTGCCTCTCCTCGGTTGCTCTGCCTCGCGCCGGTTGCCGGTAGCCGTCAGTTGAGGGGGCCGCCGGCCACGTACAGGACCTGGCCGGAGACGAAGCCCGCGGCGTCGCCCGTGAAGAAGGCGATGGCGTTGGCGATGTCGTCGGGACGGCCCACGCGCTGCACCGGGATCTGGGTGGCGGCGGCGGCCTGGAAGTCCTCGAAGCCCATGCCGACGCGGGCGGCGGTCTGGGCGGTCATCTCGGTGACGATGAAACCGGGGGCGACGGCGTTGGCGGTGACGCCGAACTTGCCGAGTTCGACGGCCAGCGTCTTGGTGAAGCCCTGCAGGCCGGCCTTGGCGGCGGAGTAGTTGGCCTGGCCGCGGTTGCCCAGCGCCGAGCTGCTGGAGAGGTTGACGATGCGGCCGAACTTGGCCTCCACCATGTACTTCTGACAGGCCCGGGCCATCAGGAACGCACCGCGCAGGTGCACGTTCATGACCGTGTCCCAGTCGGTGTCGCTCATCTTGAAGAGCAGGTTGTCCCGGAGCACACCCGCGTTGTTGACCAGCACGGTCGGGGCGCCCAGCGTGCTCGCGACGCGCTTGACCGCGGCCTCCACCTGTGCGCTGTCCGAGACGTCGCAGCCGACCGCGAGGGCCGTGCCGCCCGCGGCGGTGATCGCCTCGACGGTGTCCTTGCAGGCGGCCTCGTCGAGGTCGAGCACGGCGACCGCGCGGCCTTCGGCGGCCAGGCGCACGGCGGTGGCCGCGCCGATGCCCCGGGCCGCCCCGGTCACGATCGCTACACGCTGCTCGGTGGTGGACATGCTGGGTCTCCTCGCGCTCGGAATCCTCTGGAGCGGCTCCTCACGGGTGAGCAACCGCTTAGTAGCTTCAGCTGAGGAGACGCTAGGAGCCCTGGCACCCGGTGTCAACGGCACCGGGCCCCAAGGCCCCCGGGTCGTACGGATCTTCCTCCGGGTCAGCGCACCAGCAGGTCGAGCAGCCGCTCCACCTCGGCCTCCGGGTCCGCCGTCAGCCCCGTGTGAACCGGGCCCGGCTGCACGACGGTGCTGCGCGGCGCGATCAGCCAGCGGAACCGGCGTCCCGGATCGTCCCCGGCGGCCTGGCCGGCCCGCTCGCCGCCCCGGCACAGCCCCTCGACGGCGTGCAGGGCGGCAAGTACGCCCGCGACGTCGGCGCCGGGGTCCAGGGCGCGCAGCTTGGCCTCGTCGAGGTGGACCCGCGCGGCGACGTAGGACTTCGCCCGGCAGTAGACGATCACGCCGGCGTTGAAACACTCGCCGCGCTCCATCCGGGGCACCACGCGCACCAGCGCGTACTCGAACACGTCCCGCTTGATCACTCGCCGTCGCTCTTCTTCTTGGTCTTGTGGGGCCATTCGGGCAGGTGGTCGGTCAGCCAGCCGGGCGGCTTGGACGGGGCCTTCACCTCTGCCGCCGTCGAGATCCTCTCGTGGATCGTCGCCGCGCGCGTCAGCAGCGCCTCCACGTAGGCCAGGCGCAGCGCGTCCGTCGAGTCGAAGCCGGGCTCGTCGACCAGCCACTCGTCGGGGACGTCGGCGGCGACCTCCGTGAGCAGTTCCCGGGTGACGAGGGGCGCGAGCGCCTCGGCGGCCGCCGCGACGTCCGGGCCGAAGGGCGCCAGCACGTGGTCGGAGGCGTTGTAGGGCTTGGCGGCGGCGCTCTGGGCGGTGGGCCAGTTGTGGTGCCAGATCATGGTGGCGCCGTGGTCGATCAGCCAGACGTCCCCGTGCCAGACGAGCATGTTGGGGTTGCGCCAGGACCGGTCGACGTTGTTGACGAGGGCGTCGAACCACACCACCCGCCCGGCCTCCAGGGGGTCCACCTGGTACGCGAGCGGGTCGAAGCCGATCGAGCCGGGGAGGTAGTCCATGCCGAGGTTCAGTCCGCCACTGGCCTTGAGCAGCTCCTGCACCTCCTGGTCGGGCTCGCCCAGCCCGATGACGGGATCGAGCTGCATCCGCACCAGCCTCGGGACCCGCAGCCCCAGCCGCTGGCCCAGGCGGCCGCAGATGACCTCGGCGACCAGGGTCTTGCGCCCCTGGCCGGCTCCGGTGAATTTCATGACGTAGGTACCGAGATCATCGGCCTCGACGATCCCCGGGAGCGAGCCGCCCTCACGCAAGGGCGTGACGTAACGGGTCGCGATCACTTCGGACAGCATCCGCCCAGGTTACGGGGGTCAGCGGGCGGGTTCCCACTGGTTAAGGAGGGCTTCGGCCGTGGTGACGGCGGCGACGAGCGAGAGGGAGTTGCGGATCACCTCGTCCGTGTAGGCGGCGGGTACCCCGCAGATGGCGTCCGAGGGGACCACGACCCGGTAGCCGAGGTTCACGGCGTCGAAAACGGTGTTCGGGATCGCGATGTTGGCGGAGACCCCGGTGACGACCAGCGTGCGGATGCCGAGGTTGCGCAGCAGGGGGTCGAGGTCGGTGCCGGCCATCGGCGAGAGCCCGTGCAGGCGGCGCACGATCAGGTCCTGTGCGGCCACCTCGATGGGAGGGGCCACCTCCACCGCCCGGGTGCCGCACAGCTGGCGCACCGGAAGCTTCCCGGCGGCCCGGAAGAGCCGGGCGTTGGTGCTGGCCCCGAGCCCGTCCGGCCGGCGTTCGGCGACCGCGTGCAGGACCTGCACTCCGGCCCGGTGCGCGGCGGCGACCAGGGCGGCCACCCGGTCCAGCATTCCCGACCCGCGTGCCTCCTCGGCCAGTTCGGGCAGCGCGCTCTCGGCCCCGACCACGCCGTTCTGGCATTCGACGGTGAGCAGTGCGGTGGTGGCGGCATCGGGTGCGGGCGCGAGTTCGGGCATGGCTCCCCCTGGCGTGACGGCCGAAGAGCCCGCATGATTCCTGACACACAGTCAGATGTGAAGGGGTGCGGGCATGGACGGGACGCAGCGACGGGGCCGGCGCATCATGATGACCGACGGGGAAGTGGACGCCTTCCTGCGCGAACAGCGCACCTGCCGGGTGGCCACGGTCTCCCCCGACGGGCGCCCGCACGTGGGCGCCCTGTGGTTCGCCTGGGACGGCCGGTCGCTGTGGCTGTACTCGATCACGCGCAGCCGCCGCTGGTCGGACCTGCGCGCGGACCCGCGGATCTCGGTGGTCGTGGACGCGGGCGAGGCGTACGACGAACTGCGCGGGGTCGAACTCTCCGGCAGCGCCGTCTTCGTGGGCGAGGCCCCGCGCACCGGCGGGCCATGCCCGGAACTGGCGGAGCCGGAGCGGCTGTTCCCGGCCAAGAACTTCGGCATCGGGCAGATGCCGTACGACGGCCGCCACGCCTGGATCCGGCTCACCCCGGACTCGGTCGTGTCCTGGGACTTCCGCAAGCTGTAGGGCCCCGGGCGGCTACAGCCCGAGGGCGGCCGCCCGCAGGGCCCCGACGGCGGCCCGGATCGAGGGCCGCCGGTCGGCATCGGCCCGCCAGACGGCGTACACGTGGCGCTGGACGGCGTCCCGGACGGGCAGCAGCCGGACCCCCTCGGGCACCGGTCCGCGCCCGAGCCGCGGCGTCACGCACACCCCGAGCCCGGCTTCCACGAAGGCCAGCTGGGTGTGGTGCTCCTCGGCGATGTGCGCGACGCGGGGCTCGACGCCCATGTCCCGCAGGGTGAACACCAGCCACTCGTGGCAGAACTGGCCCTCGTTCCAGGAGATCCACTCATCGGCGGCGAACTCCGCGAGCGAGACCTCGCCCCGCCCGGCCAGCCGGTGCCCGGCCGGCACGGCGACGTCACAGGAGTCGTCGAGCAGGTGCGTCCGGGTGAGTTCGACGGGCACCGGCATCCGCTTGTTGTACCAGTCGATGGCCAGCGCCAGATCGAGGTCGCCGCGCACGACGGCCGCCATGGACTCCTCGGGCGCCTGCTCCCGGACCCGCGGCCGCAGTCCGGGGTGGTCGGCCCGGAGGGCGGACAGGGCGGGCGGCAGCAGGCCCCGCATCGCGGTCGGGAAGGCGCCGATGCCCAGCTCGCCGACGGCGCAACCACGCTGGGCCTCGACATCGGCCTGGGCGAGTTCCACCTGGGAGATGATCCGGGCCGCGTGACCGGCGAGCAGCCGCCCCGCGTCGGTGAGCCGGACACCGCGCCCGTTCTTGGCCAGCAGCGGCTGCCCGACCTCGCGCTCCAGCTTGGCCATCTGCTGGGAGACGGCGGAGGTGGTGACGTGCAGGCCGTCCGCCGCACCGCTGACCGAGCCGTGGCGGGCGAGGGCGTCGAGGGTGCGCAGCCGCTCCAGGTTCAACATGTAAGCAATGCTACGGCGTGCTGGCCACGAAATCTCGCTTGTTCTAATCCTTCTCGGGCCCGAGAGTGAACCCATGAGCGCACCCGCCACCGCCCGGCCCGTCCAAGCGAGCACCCTCGCCCCCGTCCGCCGCACCCGCACCATGGACTGGCGGGTGCGGTTCGCCGTCCTCTCGGTGATCTGGGGCTTCAGCTTCCTCCTGATCAAGGTGGGCACAAACGGGTACGCACCGTTCCACGTGGCCTTCGGGCGGGTCCTGTGCGGGGCGCTCGCCCTCCTCGTGGTGCTGCTGGTCCGCCGTGAACCCCTCCCCCGCGGCCGGCGCACCTGGGCCCATCTGACGGTGAGCGCGCTGCTGCTCAACACCGCGCCGTTCTCGCTGTTCGCCTTCGCCGAGCAGAGCATCCCGTCCAGCCTGGCGGGCATCTGCAACGCCACGTCGCCGCTGTGGGGCATGGTGCTGTCGCTGGTGGCGCTGTCCGAGGACCGCCCGACCCGGCGCCGCTTCGCGGGGCTCGGGCTCGGCTTCCTGGGGGTCCTGACCGTGCTCGGCGCCTGGCAGGGCTTCTCCGGGGTCGACGCCAAGGGCGCCGCCCTCGCCCTGCTGGCTTCGCTCTGCTACCCGATCGGCTGGATCTACGTCCGCCGCACCCTGGCGGGCGCCCCGGGCTCGCCGGTGGCGATGACCGGGGCCCAGCTCATGGTCTCGGCGCTCCAGCTGCTCGCGGTCAGCGCCCTGTTCACCTCGGCGCCCGCCGGCTTCCCGCTCTGGCCCACCCTGGCGGTGATCGCCCTGGGCGCCCTCGGGACGGGCGCGGCCCTGCAGATGCAGTACGGCCTGGTGGCGGAGATCGGCCCGACCACCGCGCAGATGGTCACGTACTTCGTCCCGGTCATCGCCACCACGGCGGGCGTCCTGGTCCTCGGCGAACAGCTCCACTGGAACACCCCGGTCGGCGCGGCCGTCGTCCTGGCGGGCGCCGCGCTCACCCAGGGCCGGCCCTCCACGAAGGGCGCGTGACCCCGTGCGGGGGGCCGCTCAGCCGAACCGGCCCCCCGCCGCCGGCCTGACCGCCGCCGCCACCGCGCCGGCCAGGGCCGCGAGTTCGTCGGGCGCGACCTGGGACACCGTCACCCGCACCCCCGGACCGCTGTCCACCCGGAACCGCGCCCCCGGCGCCACGGCCCACCCGGCGCCCAGCAGCCGCGTCACCGTCCCGGTCTCGTCGGCGACGGGCACCCACACGTTCATGCCGCTGCGCCCCCGCGCCGGTACCCCGCGCTCCGCGAGCGCCGCGACGAGCCCGTCGCGCCGTTCTCCGTAGGACCGGGCCACCGCCGCCGGATCCACCGCGCCGGACGCCCACAGCTCGACCACCGCGTACTGGAGCAGCCGGCTCACCCAGCCCGGCCCCAGCCGCTGCCTGCCGCGCACCCGGTCCGTCGTCACCGCGTCGCCGGTCAGCGCCGCGAGCCGCAGGTCCGGCCCGTACGCCTTCGCCGTCGAGCGGACCAGCGCCCAGTGCCGGGTCACCCCGCCCAGGCAGTGCAACGGCAGGTCCACGATGCCGTGGCCGTGATCGTCCTCCACGACCAGCACCTCAGGCTGCCGGGCCAGCAGTTCGCGCAGCTCCGCCGCCCGTGCCGCACCGACCGCGGCGCCCGTCGGGTTCTGCGCCCGGGCCGTCACCACCAGCGCCCGGGCGCCCGCGGCCAGCGCCCGCGCCACCGCCTCCGGGCGCGGCCCCTCGTCGTCCACCGCCACCGGCAGCATCCGCAGGCCGAGGGCGGCCACCAGGTCCAGCATGCTGCCCCAGCCCGGATCCTCCACCGCCACCGCGTCCCCGGGGCGCAGGTGCGCGGCCAGCACCCGTTCGACGCCGTCCAGGGCGCCGGAGGTCACCGCCGTCTCGCCGGGCGGGACGCCGTCCGCGTCGAAGCCGGCCCTGGCCAGGGCGGCCAGCTCCGGCGCCACCGGGTCGTCCCCGTACAGGGTCGGCGCCTTCGCGTACCGGTCAGCCGCGGCGGCGAGGGCGCCGTCCAGCCGGGGCAGCAGCGACACGTCGGGGTTGCCCGAGGCGGCGTCCCGTACGCCGTCCGGGACCGCCGCCCGCAGCTCGTCGCGCGGCGCGCTCGCGGGCCGGGCCCGTACCCGGCTGCCGCGCCGCCCGTCCGTCTCGATGACCCCGCGCTCGCGCAGCGTCCGGTACGCGGCGGCGACGGTGTTGGGGTTCACCCCCAGCACTCCCGCCAGTTCCCGCATCGGCGGCAGCAGCGTTCCGGGCACGAGGGTGCCCGAGCCGATACCCGCCTCGACGCTGGCTGCGATCTCCGATGTGCGACGCCCTGTGATCCGATACTCTCCTAGCACAAAGCACATTATGCACTAGTACAACGGAGTTCGCACCATGAGCGTCACGCCCGTCACGGAGCCGACCGACCAGCCGACCGAGCCGGCGACCGCGCATGCCGCACCGGCCGACCCGTACGCGCCCACCGGGCGCACCGTCCCGACCCGGTCCCGGGAGCGGGCGCGCTACGACCGCGAGACGGTCCACTCGATACTCGACCAGGCCTACGTCTGCCACCTCGGCTTCGTCCGCGACGGCGCGCCGGTCGTGCTGCCGACGCTCTTCGGCCGGGTAGGTGAGCGGCTCTACCTGCACGGTTCGACGGGGTCCCGCCCGCTGCTCGCCGCCGGCACCACCGACCCGGGCCTCGCCGTGTGCGTGACCGTCACGCACGTCGACGGCCTGGTGCTGGCCCGGTCCGCCTTCCACCACTCCATCAACTACCGCTCCGTCGTCGTGCACGGCACCGCCTACCAGGTCACCGACGAGGAAGAGCGTCGGATGGCGCTCGACGCCCTGGTCGACCACGTCGTGCCGGGCCGCTCCGCCGACTCCCGCCCGGCCAACGCGAAGGAACTCGCGGCCACGGCGGTGATCCGCCTGGACCTCGACGAAGTGTCGGCGAAGCTCCGCACCGGCGGCCCGAACGACGACGCCGAGGACCTGGACCTGCCGTTCTGGTCGGGCGTGGTCCCGGTCGCCCCGGCGTACGGGACCCCGGTCCCGGCCGCCGACCTGGCCGCCGGCATCGCCGTCCCCGGCTACCTCGCCGCGCTCTGAGCCGCCGGGGCGGGCCGGCGCTCCTCCGGCCCGCCCGCGGGCCGCCGCGCCTCGGCGGCGACCAGCGCCCCGACCGCCGTCAGCAGGAGTAGGGTGCCCAGCACCACGGCGCCGGTCAGCCGCTCCCCGAGCAGCAGGACGGCGATCACCGCGGCGCTCACCGGCTCGATCAGCATGATCACGGACACCGTCGCGGCGCGCACCGCCGCGGCCCCGGTGAAGTAGAGGGCGTACGCCAGAGCCGTCGGCACCGTGGCGACGTAGACCAGCAGCCACAGCACCCGGGCCGGTTCGGCAGTGTGCGGGAGCAGCCCCTCCACCAAGGCGGCCGGCAGCAGGCACACCGCGCCCACCCCGACCGACCAGGCGGTGGTGACGAGCGGGTCCCCGCCCGCACCGCGCTGCCCCAGCCACCGGGCGCGCAGGGTCATCCCCGCGTAGCCCGCCGCCGACAGCAGCGCCCAGCCGACGCCGAGCGGCCGCACCTCACCCCCGCCGCTGCCCAGCACCAGGACGGCGAGGCCGGCCAGCGCCCCCGCGACGGCGGCGGCCCCGCCCCGGCCGAGCCGCTCCCCCATCCAGTACCGCGCGCCGAGCGCGATCAGCACCGGCCCGGCGCCGAGGGTGACCACGGTGCCCACCGCCAGGCCCGTATCCCGTACGGCGCCGAAGTACGCGGCCTGGAACAGGGTGAACATCAGGCCGGTCCCGATGAGCGACCGGACCGAGGGGCGGGGCAGGGCCGGCACGGGTCGGCGGCGTACGGCGAGCACCCCCGCCAGGACCACCAGGCCGCCCGCGCTCCGCCAGAACGACAGGGCGAGCGGACCGAGGTCACTGGCCAGGAAGAGGAGCGAGGCGGCCGCCCCGGCGGTGCCCCAGGCGGCTCCGGCGACGACGAGGTACAGCAGACTGCGCCCGGCAACGGGCGATTGATTCGACACAGGTGTCTCCGCGCTTGCGTGAAGGATGAGAAGAGCAGGTCATCGCTTCGCGGGCAGCGCGAAACCCGCCCGGGGCACTTCCGGGCCGGGACTGTTGCGTGAGGGCCGCCCGCGCTAGGCGGCGGGAGGCGGAAGCACGGCGGTCGAAGGCATGATCGCCACCCTAGGCGTTCGTCGCTTCGCGGTCCAGCACGGCCGGCTCGGCCGCCGCCGGAGGCATGGGGCGCGAGGACTGCGCGATGAAGGCGCCGCCCAGCACGAGCGCGCCGCCCAGCGTCTGCCAGGTGGAGAGGTGCTCGCCCAGGAGCACCCAGGCCAGCACGGTCGCGACGACCGCCTCCAGGCAGGCCACGACCCCGGCGACCTGCGGCGACAGCTTGCGCACAGCGACGACCCCGGTCAGGTACGCGAACACGGTGGCGACCAGCACCACGAAGACGAGCAGCAGCGCCGCGGGCACCGTCATGTCGCCCATGACCGCGTCGCCGGCCAGCACCTGCCAGTCGATCTGCCAGGGCCGCGCTATCACGGTCATGACCAGCGTCCCGATGAGCATGCCGAACGCGATCACGCCGAGCGGGTCGGGTACGTCGCCCTCGTCGCTGCCCTGGTCCGCGAAGACGAAGTAGCAGGCCTGGCAGCAGGCGGCGGCGAGACCGAGCAGCACACCGAGCAGGTCCAGACTGAGCCCGGCCCAGATCTCCACGACGCAGGCCAGTCCGGCGACGGCCACGGTGGCGCCGGCCGCCGCGGCCCGGGTCACCGGCTTGCGCTGGACGAAGCGGATGTAGCCCAGGAGCAGGCACGGCCCCAGGTACTCCAGCAGCAGGGCCACGCCGACCGGGATGCGGGAGAGGGAGGCGAAGTAGAAGGCCTGCACACCGGCGACCGCTATGAGCCCGAAGCCGGCCAGCAGCAGCGGTTTGCGCCGCACCAGGCCGCGGTGGCGCCAGGCGAGCGGGGACAGTACGAGCGCCGCGCCGGCCACCCGCAGCCACACCATGTGGAGCGGGTCCAGGCCCGCCTCGATCAGCGGCTTCGCCGCGACCCCGGAACCACCGAACGCACACGCCGAGACGAGGGCGAGGCCCAGTCCGGCGTTCTTCCCTGACGCTTGCATGCGGCCATCATGGCAGGGCCGGACAGGAGTGTCGCTTGGGTGACACCTGTTGAGACGGGCCCGGGGCCGGGGCGGTCGCCGTCAGCGTTTCTGACAGGCCGTCAGTATTGAATGTTGCGCCCGCCGGGGCTACGTTCCGCGCACGAACCCGACGAGAAGGGGTGGCCGCATGGCCGAAGTCACCGCGGAATCACGCATCGAGGCGCCCGCCGCGAAGGTCTGGGCGCAGCTCACCGACTGGGACTCCTACGGCCAGTGGAGCACGACCCACACCGACTTCCCGAAGGGCGGCCCGGGCACCTTCGCGCTCGGCTCCACCTTCAGCGAGAACATGAAGATGATGGGCTTCCCGGCCGAGGTGCTGTGGACCGTCTCGGAGCTGGAGGACGAGCGCCTCTTCGCCATCACCGGCAAGGGCCCGATGGGGGTGGCCGTCCTCACCCGGTACACCCTGGTCCCGGACGGCGGGGCCACGACCGTCCGCATCGACGGCGAGTTCACCGGGGCCGCCGTCTCGCTGATGGCGGGCAAGCTCAAGGACTCCGCGACCGCCGCCCTGAACGAGTCGCTGCGCAAGCTGTCGGCGCTGGTCGCCTGACCGTCCCGCCGCACACGCGCCGGCGCGCCCCACGAGAGCACTCGTGGGGCGCGCCGGTTCGTCGCGGGAGGTACGGCCGGACTCAGTGCTCGTCGGCCAGGATGAGGTAGAGCTTCCTGCGGGCGTCGTTCAGGACCGCGAGGGCCTTCTCGCGCTGCTCGGGCGTGCCGGTCTTGAAGACCTGGCCGAACGCTTCCATCAGGCCGATCCCGGCCGTCCGGACCTCGTGCATCGCCTCGAAGTCGAAGCCCCGGCCCGCCTCGGCCCAGGGGGCCGACGGCCCCGACTCGGCCTCGGTGCGGCCGGCGTCGGTGAGCGTGAACAGCTTCTTGCCGCCATCGCTCTCACTGGTGATGAGGCCTTCGTCCTCCAACAGCTGGAGGGTCGGGTAGACCGAGCCCGGGCTGGGCTTCCACGCCCCGCCGCTGCGCTCGACGATCTCCTGGATCATCTCGTAGCCGTGCATCGGCCGGTCGGCGAGCAGCGCCAGGATCGAGGCGCGCACATCGCCGCGCCGGGCACGGCCGCGCGGCCCGCCCCGTCCTCCGCGTCCGCCGAAGGGTCCACCCCCGAAGGGCGGCCCGAACGGCCCGAAGGCGGCGCGCCGCCCCATGAACTCCTCCCGACGGTCAGGCCCGCAGTGGCCGTGACCCCGTCCGTGCTCGGGTCCGTGGTCATGTCCGTGCTGTCCGTGTGAACGCATGACTGCGCTCCTTTCGTCATTTGTGATCTCGATGCCGATCGTCGCGATCGCTCCTCCGGACCCGCTCGCAGGCTCCGATGTATCCACTATCACCGACCTCTCGCGATGCGTCAACGATATATCGGAAAGTTTTCACCGACAGAGCCAGACACCCCGCATTGGCCTTAGGCGGCGATCGAAGGGGCGCCCTACGGTCGGGGACATGCGCATCCGAATCGTCGACGCCTTCACCGACCGGCCCTTCGCCGGGAACCCCGCCGGAGTGCTGCTGCTCGACGGCGGGTTCCCCCCGGACCACTGGCTGCAGCAGGTCGCGGCCGAGGTCAACCTCTCCGAGACCGCCTTCGCGCGCCCCCTGCCGCCCGGCGGGGACGCCGACTGGGCCCTGCGCTGGTTCACGCCGGCCACCGAGGTCGACATGTGCGGCCACGCCACCCTCGCCACCGCGCACGTCCTGGCGACGAGCGGCCTGGCGAACGGCCTGATCCGCTTCGGCACCCGCAGCGGCGTGCTGACGGCGCTGGCCGGCACCGACGGCCGGATCACCATGGACTTCCCGACGTCCGCGCTCACCCCGGTCGCGGCGCCCGCCGAGGTGGAGCGCGCCCTGGGCGCGGTGGTCCTGTCGGTCCACGACACGTCCGACCACATCGGCGACCTGGTGGTGGAACTCGCCGACGAGCGGGCCGTACGGGAGCTCAGGCCGGACCACGCCGCCCTGCGCGCCTACGCCCGCCGCGGGGTGATCGTCACCGCGGCCGCCGAGGACCCCGCCCGCGGGTACGACTTCGTCTCCCGCGGCTTCTTCCCCGCCGTCGGCATCGCCGAGGACCCGGTCACCGGCAGCGCCCACACCGCGCTCGCCCCGTTCTGGGCCGCGCGGCTGGGCCGCGCCGAGCTCGTCGGCCTCCAGGGCGGAACCCGCACCGGCCTCGTCACCGTCCGGCTCGCCGGTGACCGTACGCTGCTGACCGGCGACGCCGTCACGGTGCTGGACGGGGAGCTGCGCACCCGCCCCTGACCCCTCAGGGCGTCGGCAGCCAGGAGACGTGCCCCGCCAGCAGCGCGTACCCGCCGAAGGCCACGATGTCGAGCAGCGCGTGCGCGACGACCAGCGGGGCCACCCGGCCCCAGCGGCGGTAGGCCAGGACGAAGACGACGCCCATCGCCACGTTGCCGAGGAAACCGCCGACACCCTGGTAGAGGTGGTAGGAGCCGCGCAGCACCGCGCTGGCCAGCAGCGCCGCCATCGGGGACCAGCCGAAGCCGTCCAGCCGCCGCAGCAGGTAAGCCAGCACGATGACCTCCTCCACCACCGCGTTCTGCACGGCGGAGAGGATCAGCACCGGGAACTTCCACCACACGTCGGGCAGCGCCTCGGGCACCACCGTCAGGTTGAAACCGGCGGCCCGCGAGCCCAGGTAGAACGCGAGCCCCGCGCTCCCGATCCCCGCCGCGACGAGCGCGCCCCGGCCCAGGTCCCGGCCGGGGCGGGTGCGGTCGAAGCCGAGCACCCGCAGCCCCGGCGCGCCTTCCCGGGTCAGCAGGTGGGCGACGAGCAGGACCGGAACCAGCGCGGTCGCGATGCCGAACAGCTGCCACGCCAGGTCCAGCCAGGGCCGCCCCGGCGCGTACGAGCCGTTGAGCGTGGCGGCCTGGTGCTTGAGGCCGCCCGGCTTCGTGAGCGAGCCGATGAAGCTGATCAGCGCCGAGACCGCGCTCGCGCCCAGCGAGAGCGCGAGCACCAGCAGCGTCTCGGTCCGCAGGTACCCGCGGTCGTCCTCCCGCTGACCCTCGGCCACCGGCTCCGGCTCCACCCGCACGTGCGACTCCCGTCCCGCCGTCCCGTTGTCCGCCACCCCCATACTGCCTCGCGGACGGGGCCGGGCACGCACCGGACCCGGGCGGGTCAGCGGCCGATCGCCGCCGTGGCGTCCACCTCCCGCTCCGAGAGGCCCACGGGCCAGGTGTGCACGGGGTCGCCCCGGTGCATGAGCTCGGTGTACCGCCGGGTCGTCGCGGCCAGCGCGGCGTCGCGCTCCAGCCCGCCCGCGAGCGCCTGGCGGTAGGTGTCGACCTGCCAGGTCGCCCCGTTCACCCGGCGCCGGCACCGCTCCTCGATGATCCCGAGGTAGCGGTCCCGGTCGGCGGGTGCGATGCCCCACGCGTCCAGGCCCGCCGCCGCCATGGGCAGCAGCTCGTCCAGTACCAGCCGCACCGCCGGTACGCTCGCCAGGCCCGCCCCCCGGCCCCGGCGCGGCCAGCGCAGCCGGGCGTCGACGCCGTAGCGGCAGGCCGCGTCGAAGTTGGCCTCCGCCTCGGCGAACGGGAGCCGGGTCCACACCGGACGCGGCTCGTCCGCGAGCGTCCGTACGAGGCCGTAGTAGAAGGCCGCGTTGGCGACGACGTCGGCCACCGTCGGCCCGGCCGGCAGCACCCGGTTCTCCACCCGCAGGTGCGGCACCCCGTCGGCGACCCCGTACACGGGCCGGTTCCAGCGGTAGACCGTGCCGTTGTGCAGGACCAGCTCCTGCAGGCTCGGCACCCCGCCCTCGGTGAGCACCCGGAGCGGCTCCTCCTCGTCGCAGATCGGCAGCAGCGCGGGGAAGTAGCGCACGTTCTCCGCGAAGAGCTCGTACGCCGATTCCACCCACCGCTCCCCGAACCAGGTGCGCGGCCGCACGCCCTGCGCCTGGAGCTCCGGCGGCCGGGTGTCGGTGGCCTGCGTGAACAGCGGCGGCCGGGATTCCCGCCACAGCTCCCGGCCGAACAGGAAGGGGGAGTTGGCCCCGACGGCTATCTGTACGGCGGCCACCGCCTGCGCCGCGTTCCACACGTCCGCGAACCGGGCCGGGGTCACCTGCAAGTGCAGTTGCACGGAGGTGCAGGCCGCTTCGGGAACGATCGAGCCGGTGGTCCAGGTGACCCGCTCGACCCCCTCGATGTCGAGGGTGAAGTCCTCGCCCCGCATCATCAGGATCTGCTCGTTCAGCAGCGAGTAGCGGTCAACGGCCGAGAGGTTGGCCAGGGCCAGGTCCGAACGGGAGATCGTCGGCAGGATGCCGATCATCACGACGCCCGCGTCGATCTGTGCAGCCTGCCGGTGCGCGTAGTGCAGTCCCGCGCTCAGCTCCTCGGCGAGCTGGTCGAAAACGCGGCCCTCCAGGCGGTGCGGAAGTACGTTGACCTCCAGGTTGAACATTCCGAGCTCGGTCTGGAAATCGGGGCTCGCTATCCGTTCCAGGACCTGGGCATTCACCATTTTCGGCAACCCGTCGGCACCTGCGAGATTCAATTCGATCTCCAGCCCCATCATGTTCTTCGGGCGATCGAACCTCTGCTCTGCCAGAAGTCGCTCCAGACCCTCCAGGCACTCGCGCAGCTTCCTCCGGTACCGCTGCCGATCGGACAGGTCGAATCCGCCTGCCACGACCTTCTCCCCCATCGAGGTGTCCCCTCCTCAAGTGGCCCGGCCCACAGCATCCGGGCGCGCGTTACGGTCGATGATGCCCCGGCGGCGTGATCGCTAACTCCGCGGGGGCGTGCGTGGCGGGCAGCGCGCGCCGGTTTGGCGCGAAGGGCGCTTCGGCACATTCACCCGGCAAGTCCACTCCAGCAAATTCCGCATCGACTTTGCCCATTCCGGATAACCGGCGCTTTCCAGCCGAGCCCCCGTCCGGTAACCTCCGAGGTCAGCGCTGCATGCTCGTGTGGAACCGGCATGTATGTCAGGTCAGCGGGACCGGTAAACGCCTTGTCGGCAATAGCCGGGACAGCTAGCCGAAACATCGCGTGAACACATGTCGTATAAACTCCGCAAACGAGGCAGAGAGTTGGCGCGCGGCCATTGCCCCACAGCCCACCTCTGACCCCAGAATGCGTCAGCGCCGTCCGCACCTTCTCCCGTAGCACCGGTCTCCCAAGTGAGAGGCGACCCACCATGCCGCTGCATGTCCCTCCGGCTCCCGCGCCCGCCCTGCGCAGCGTCCTCGCGGCACTCGGTTCCCCCACCGCCGTCAACGAGGCACACACCCCTTCCCTGCGCGCCCTGCAAGGGCCGGTCACCGCCGAACTCCCGCTCCCGGTCCACGTGCTCGACCGGTTGCACACCTCGCCGCTGGCAGCCGGCGGCAGGCCGCCCCGTACGCGGCTGACGGGCTGGCGGTTCCTGATCCGCAGCGGCGACCGGTTCGTCGCCGCCGCCGACACCCGCCTCACCGCGGACGGCTGGGTCTTCTCGCACTTCTTCGAGGGCCCCTACGTGGCCGCGACGGAACGCGCGCTGCGTCAGGCGGAGTCGCTCGGCCAGGGGTACCAGCCGAGGCTGCTGTCCGTGCCGGAGCTGTACATGCTGACGCTGTGGCTGCACGGGGCCGTGAACGCCGACGCCGCCGCGGGCCTGCCGGCGGCCGCCGACCTGCTGGTACCGCTGGCCCCCGCCCCGCCCGGGATCGCCGCCTACCGGCCGCACCCGGTGTCCGAACTGCTGCCCGTACTGACCCACCGGCTGCGGCGCACCGCACCGCCGACCCCGCCGCCGGTGGCCGCTCCGGCGGCCTGACCTGCACGGTCGTAGCGACATGGCCCGAGTGGCCCATGCGGCGTAGCCCGCTTGGGCCAGCGCGGAACCACCCCGACCGACAGGGGAGTTGGCTGAACCGCCCGCACGAGTGATGCGTCATCAATCTATGAGGACAGCTGCCGGGAAATCCCTGCGAAGCAGCCGTCATGGGGGAAGACTGACGACACATCCCCGCTGGTGCGGGGATGAAACACAGGGGGACGGCCATGAAACACGCATCGAGCCGTAGCACGCAGACCACACCGCAGCGAAAGAACGCATCCATGTGCCAGCACCAGCCTGCCTGCCCGTCATCAGAGTCCGCCGACCGGGAGGCCGCACGCCCGGTGGCCAACCACCCGGAACAGGGCTGGAGCCTGCTGTGCAACGGCGTCCTGCTCTTCGAGGACACCGGTGAGCTGCTGCCGGACGGGCAGATCATCGCCCCGCACCGCCCGCTCGCCATCGCGTAGCGGCCCGCGCACGAGGAGGGGCCGGTCCCGGAGCATGCGCCCCGGGACCGGCCCCTTCCTACGTCATCCGACTACGCCGACGGCTCAGGCGTCGTACTCGTCCAGCGGCGGGCAGGAGCACACCAGGTTCCGGTCACCGAAGGCGCCGTCGATCCGGCGCACCGGCGGCCAGTACTTCTCGGCCGCGGTGACGCCGCCCGGGAAGACGGCCTCGTCACGGCTGTACGGGTGGTTCCACTCGCCGCCCAGCGCCGCCGCGGTGTGCGGGGAGTTGGCCAGCGGGTTGTCGTCCACCGGCCACTCGCCGCCCGCGACCCGCTCGATCTCCGCGCGGATGGCGATCATCGCGTCGCAGAACCGGTCGATTTCGGCGAGGTCCTCGGACTCCGTCGGCTCGATCATCAGCGTGCCGGCCACCGGGAAGGACATCGTCGGCGCGTGGAAGCCGTAGTCGATCAGACGCTTGGCGATGTCGTCCACGCTCACGCCCGTCGCCTTCGACAGCGGACGCAGGTCGATGATGCATTCGTGCGCGACCAGGTTGCCGGGGCCCGTGTAGAGGACCGGGTAGTGCGGCTCCAGGCGCTTGGCGATGTAGTTGGCACCGAGTACCGCCACCTGGGTGGCGCGCTTGAGACCCTCGCCGCCCATCAGGCGCACGTAGGACCAGGAGATGGGCAGGATGCCCGCCGAACCCCAGGGCGCCGCCGAGATCGGGCCGACGCCCGTCTCGGGGCCGGCGGCCGGCTGCAACGGGTGGTTGGGCAGGTACGGGGCGAGGTGCGCCCGGACACCGACCGGGCCGACGCCCGGACCGCCGCCGCCGTGCGGGATGCAGAAGGTCTTGTGCAGGTTCAGGTGGGAGACGTCGCCGCCGAAGTGGCCCGGCTTGGCCAGACCCACCAGGGCGTTGAGGTTGGCACCGTCCACGTAGACCTGGCCGCCCGCATCGTGCACCTGGGCGCAGATGTCGGCGACGTGCTCCTCGAACACCCCGTGCGTCGAGGGGTAGGTGATCATCAGCACGGCGAGCTCGTCGCGGTACTGCTCGATCTTGGCGCGCAGGTCGTCCGCGTCCACCTCGCCGTCGTCGGCGGTCTTGACGACGACGACCTTCATGCCGGCCATTACGGCGCTGGCGGCGTTCGTGCCGTGCGCGGAGGACGGGATGAGGCAGACGGTGCGCTGCTCGTCGCCGTTCGCCCGGTGGTAGGCGCGGACCGCCAGCAGGCCGGCGAACTCGCCCTGGGATCCGGCGTTTGGCTGGATCGAGACCTTGTCGTAGCCGGTGACCTCGCAGAGACGTTCCTCCAGCTCGGTGATGAGCGTGAGGTAGCCCTCGGCCTGCTCCACCGGGGCGAACGGGTGCAGCTGGCCGAACTCGGGCCAGGTGACCGGCTCCATCTCGGTGGTCGCGTTGAGCTTCATGGTGCACGAGCCCAGCGGGATCATGCCGCGGTCCAGCGCGTAGTCCTTGTCCGCGAGCTTGCGCAGGTAGCGCAGCATGGCGGTCTCGCTGCGGTGCTGGTGGAACACCGGGTGCGTCAGGTACGCGTCCGAGCGCAGCAGGCCCTCGGGCAGCGCGTCCGCGGCGGTGGCATCCAGTGCCTCGATGTCCGCGGTGACGCCGAAGGCGGCCCACACGGCCTCGATGTCGGCGCGCAGCGTCGTCTCGTCACAGGCGACGGAGACGAGGTCGGCGCCGGCCTGGTGGAGGTTCACCCCGCCCTCGCGGGCGGCGGCCACTACCTCGACGGCGCGGCCCGGGACCCGGGCGGTGACGGTGTCGAAGTACGCGCCGTGCACGATCTCGACCCCGCCGGCCGTCAGGCCCGCGGCGAGCAGGGCGGCGTAGCGGTGGGTCCGGCGGGCGATCGTGCGCAGGCCGTCCGGGCCGTGGTAGACGGCGTACATGCCGGCCATGACGGCGAGCAGCACCTGCGCGGTACAGATGTTGCTGGTGGCCTTCTCGCGGCGGATGTGCTGCTCGCGGGTCTGGAGCGCGAGGCGGTACGCCTTGTTGCCGTCCGCGTCGACGGAGACGCCGACGAGGCGGCCGGGCAGCGAGCGGGCGTGCTTGGCCTGGACGGCCATGTAGCCGGCGTGCGGTCCGCCGAAGCCCATCGGGACACCGAAGCGCTGCGTGGTGCCGACGGCGATGTCGGCGCCCAGCTCGCCGGGGGAGGTCAGCAGGGTCAGCGCGAGCAGGTCGGCGGAGACGGTGACGACGGCACCCAGCTCGTGCGCCTGGTCGATGACCGGCTTGATCTCGCGCACGGCGCCGGAGGCACCGGGGTACTGGAGCAGCACACCGAAGACACCGCGCTCGGCGATGTCGGCCGGGATGCCCTCGGACAGGTCCGCGACGACGACCTCGACCCCGATCGGCTCCGCGCGGGTCTCGATCACGGCGATCGTCTGGGGCAGCGCGTCGGCGTCGATCAGGAAGACGCCGCCCTTGACCTTGCCGACGCGCCGGGCCAGCGACATGGCCTCGGCGGCCGCGGTGCCCTCGTCGAGCAGGGAGGCGCCGGAGGTCGGCAGGCCGGTCAGGTCGGCGACGACGGTCTGGAAGTTCAGCAGCGCCTCCAGGCGGCCCTGCGAGATCTCGGGCTGGTACGGCGTGTAGGCCGTGTACCAGGCCGGGTTCTCCATGACGTTCCGCAGGATCACCGGCGGCGTGAAGGTGCCGTAGTAACCGAGGCCGATCATGGAGGACAGGACCTGGTTGCGGTCGGCGAGCGAGCGCAGCTCTGCCAGCACCTCGGCCTCGGTCCGCGCCTCGGGGAGGTTCAGCGCGGCCGCGGTCTTGATCACATCCGGTACCGCGGCGGCAGTGAGTTCGTCCAGGGAGCCGTAGCCCACCTGGGCGAGCATCTTGGCCTGCGCCTCGGCATCCGGGCCGATGTGGCGCTGCTCGAAGGGGATGCCTCGCTCCAGCTGAGAGAGCGGAATGCGGTTGGCGGTCATGTACGGAGGCCTCCTGGTCGTACGACCTGCGAGGGGCACCACGGCGCGGGCACCCGGACGGCCTCCCCCTCTGTCATCTCAACCTGAGAGCTTCGCCGGAGTCGCGGGGATGGCCCGCGGATCCGGCTTTCACCGTCGGTGAGGAGGGGAACCGGCACTGCGCGCCCGTACCCGCCCCTGCTTTCCAGAGTGGCCTCGTCACGTGCGGTACGTATGCCTGAGAGATTCCGGGGAGGATTTGCTCCTTCGGCGCCTCCGTCGTTCTCACTCGGAGGACTCTCCCGCACAGGGTCAACAGCCATCGCCCAGCCTACCAGCGAGGATCTGGAAGCTCCCTCGAGTGGCCCCCTGTGCGGATATGCCCTTCTGTAGTCATTACGGAGGAGTTGCGACCAGTTGGAGGGACCGGACCGTGCAGACCGACATCGATCCCCGCAGTCTCATCGGCCGCAAGGCGTTCGACCGCAATGGCGCCAAGATCGGCACCGTGGACGAGGTCTACCTCGACGACGCCACCGGCGTGCCCGAATGGGCCGCCGTGCGGACCGGCTTGTTCAGCCGGGACGCCTTCGTCCCCCTGGAGCCCAGTGAGGTGGTCGACGACACCCTGCGGGTGCCCTTCGAACGCTCCCTGATCAAGGAGGCCCCCGACTTCGGCGTCGGGCGCCACCTCTCACCGGAACAGGAGCTCCAGCTCTACCACCACTACGGGCTGGACGTGACCCTGCCGACGGACTTCCAGCGGCCCCCGCCCCCGACGCCCCGGGACTTCGGCAGCCTGGCCGGCGAAGGCTAGCCGGGGCCTCGGGGCGGCTCCTCCTCCCCTACCAGCGGCAGCGGGTCGGACGGTTCCAGCTCGGGGTCGTCCAGCCGGAAGGTCCGTACCCGGCCGGGCGCGGATCCGGGCCGCTCGAAGCGCACGGTCACCCGGCCGACCCCACTTCCCTGGACCCAGCCCGGGCCGTAGAGCGCGTGCCGGACGTCGCTGCCGGCCGGCCAGCGGCGCTCGGCGGCCGGCTCGGGCTCCTGCCCGCCCACCGCGGCCGGTACGAGCGCCCCGGCCGGGCCGGCCGCCCCGCCCGGCTCCCGCGCCCCGTCCGGCCCATCGGCCTCCGCCTCCCCCACCGTGCCGTCCGCCGCGCCCTCCTGCGCGGCCTCTTCCGCCTGCTGCGCGGCCAGCGCGTCGGCCTGCGCGAACAGGTCCTCCTGGGTGTAGTCCGCCAGCCCCGTCACCCCGACGCCGAGCAGCCGGACCCCGCCGGTGGTGTCCACGGCTTCGAGCAGCCGCGCAGCGGCCTCCCGCACCACCCCCGGGTCGTCGGTGGGGCCCCGCAGCGTCTCCGAGCGGGTCAGGGTCGAGAAGTCGTAGCGGCGCACCTTCAGCACGATGGTGCGCCCGGAGTGCCCCGAACCGCGCAGCCGCCCCACACAGCGGTCGGCGAGCCGCTGCACCTCGTACCGGATCCTCACCCGGTCGTGCAGGTCGACGTCGAAGGTGTCCTCCACGGACACCGACTTCGCGTCCCGCTCGGCGACCACCGGCCGGTCGTCCAGGCCCAGCGCCATCCGGTACAGCCCGGCGCCGTGTGCCCGCCCCACCATCCGGACCAGCTCGTCCTCGCCGGCCTCGGCCAGGTCCCCCACCGTGGTGATCCCGGCCCGCCGCAAGTGCTCCCCGGTGGCCGGCCCGACGCCCGGCAGGGTCCGTACCGACATCGGCGCGAGCAGTTCCCGTTCCGTTCCCGGCTCGATCAGCAGCAGCCCCGCCGGCTTGGCCTCCTCCGAGGCGACCTTGGCCAGCATCTTCGATCCGGCCAGCCCCACGGAGCCGCTGAGGCCGGTGGCGGCCATGATGTCGGCGCGCAGCCGCTCGCCCGTCGCCCGGGCCGTTGCCGAGTCGAAGGCGACCCCGCCCGCCTCCAGGTCCACGAAGGCCTCGTCGAGGCTGAGCGGCTCGACCAGCGGTGACAGCTCCCGCAGCAGGGCCATGACCGTCTCGCTGACCTCCCGGTAGAGGGTGAAGCGGGGGATCAGGTAGGCACCGTTGGGGCAGAGCCGTCTGGCCTGCGCCGTCGGCATCGCAGAATGCACCCCGAAGCGCCTGGCTTCGTAGGAGGCGGTGGCGACGACTCCGCGCGGCCCGAGACCGCCGACGATCACCGGCTTTCCGCGCAGGCTCGGCTTCGACGCCTGCTCCACGGCGGCGTAGAAGGCGTCCATGTCCAGGTGGAGGATGGTCGGCGCGGCTCTCACGGCTCCGATGCTCCCCTACGCCACTGACAACGCCGCCCGGGCCCCCGGCGGCGCGCCGCGCGTCAGACGGCCCGGTTGCGGCGCGCGGCCAGTTCGTCCCTCGGGTTGTGGCCCACCAGCGTCTCGCCGGTGTCGATCCGTTCCCCGTGCAACTGCGACAGGGCGTTCTCCACGTCCCGCCAGACCACGCCCACGGCGATGCCGAAGACGCCCTGGCCACCCTGGAGCAGGCTCACGACCTGGTCCGGCGAGGTGCACTCGTACACGGTGGCGCCGTCGCTCATCAAGGTCATGCGCTCCAGGTCCGAGAAGCCGCGGTCGCGCAGGTGCTGCACCGCGGTGCGGATGTTCTGGAGCGCCACCCCGGTGTCCAGGAAGCGTTTGACGATCTTGAGGACCACCACGTCGCGGAAGCTGTACAGCCGCTGCGTGCCGGAGCCGTAGGCCGGGCGCACGCTCGGCTCCACCAAGCCGGTCCGCGCCCAGTAGTCGAGCTGCCGGTAGGTGATGCCGGCGGCGGCGCACGCCGTCGGCCCCCGGTAGCCGACCTGCTCGGCCGCCGGGGCCACGCCGTCCGCTGCGGCCGGCGCCGGTTCCGGCTGACGGCGCGCACTGCCCGCCGCACCGCCGTGCAGCGGGTACGGCCCACCGTCACTCCGTGCGGGGGTGCCCCCGGTCATGCCGTCGCCCGTGATGCTCACGCCGACCCTCCGTCCTTGACCTGCCACCTCGAAGGTAGGCAGTCACCAGGGGTGCGTCAACGATCGCCACACTCGGCACGCCGAGTGATAATCACCCTGAGAGTGGTTTCCCGTGCCCCTTATCGGGGAAAGGCTAACCGAATGGGCTGAATGTCCCTGGTGGGCGGCTTGTCCGCCCGCTCACTGCGGGCCGGTGCCGAAGTCCTCGGGCGAGATCTGATCGAGGAACTCGCGGAACTTCTCCACCTCGTCCTCCTGCTCGTCCGGGATGGCGATGCCGGCGTCGTCCAGCACGCCGTCACTGCCGTAGATCGGCGTTCCCGTCCGCAGGGCCAGCGCTATCGCGTCGGAAGGCCGCGCGCTCACCTCGACCCCGCTCGCGAAGACGAGCTCCGCGTAGAAGACGCCCTCCCGCAGATCCGTGATCCGTACCTCGGTCAGCTCCTCACCGACCGCCTCCAGCACGTCCTTGAACAGGTCGTGCGTCAGCGGGCGGGCAGGGGCCATCCCCTGCTGCGCGAAGGCAATGGCGGTCGCCTCCCCAGGACCGATCCAGATGGGGAGGTACCGATCGCCTCCCACTTCACGCAGGAGCACGATCGGTTGGTTCGAGGGCATTTCCACCCGGACACCCACAACGTCGAGCTCGTTCACACAGCAACCCTAGGACGTGCCCGACCGGTTTGGGTAGTCGGGCTCTTTCCGGTCAACGCAGGCGGACCCCGAGAGCGGTCTGCACGAGAGCCTCGTGCAGCCGTACGGAGAGCCCCGCCAGCTCCTTCATGGTGGCCTCGGCATGGGCCCTGGTCTGCGGGTTGCGGTGCCGCCGAAGGGGGGAGACGACCTGCTCCACCAGGCCGGCCTCGCGGTCCGCCGCCGCCTTCATCGCCCGCAGGTGCCTGGGCTCCAGTCCGAAACGGCCGAGATCCGCGATCAGCCGCGCCACGGTGACCGCCTCCGGGTCGAACCCGCCGTCCGGCGCCTCACCGAGCAGGCCGTACGACTCCCACTCGGCCAGTTGCTCCTCCTCCACCTCGGCGGCGGCCAGCAGCTCCGCCCGCCCCACCCGGGCCGCCGCCGGCCGTTCCCGGCCCACTTCGCCGTAAACGGCCGCGGGCCCAATGGTGTCGGGCGCGCCGCCCGGGTCACGGGGCGCCGTGGGGGCCGGGATACGGATCTGCTCGCCGCGGTCGAGCGCGTCGAGCTGCTCCCGGATCACTTTCAGCGGCAGGTAGTGGTCGCGCTGCAGGCGCAGGATCCGGCTCAGCCGCTCGACGTCGTCCGTGCTGAACTTGCGGTATCCGGAAGGTGTGCGTCTGGGCTCGACCAGCCCCTCCGCCTCCAGGAAGCGGATCTTCGAGATCGTGACGTCGGGGAACTCGTCGCGCAGCATGGTCAGCACCGTGCCGATGCTCACCAGCCGCCCGGCGGTCCCGGCGGTGCCGTTCTTCGCGGCACCGCCGGTGGGGGTACGCAGCATGGGACCTTCCCTGTTGGGTCCCCTGGGGGCCACCCTCCGGCGGGGGCCGGAAGGTGCCCGGGGGAGGTCAGACGCCCCGCAGGCTCGCGTAGAAGACCAGCCGGTACTTGCCGATCTGCACCTCGTCGCCGTTGTGCAGGGCGACGGAGTCGATCGGCTCACGGTTGACGTACGTGCCGTTGAGACTGCCCACGTCGGAGACGGTGAACCCGCCGTCCGGGCTCCTGCGGAACTCGACGTGCCGCCGCGAGACGGTGACGTCGTCCAGGAAGATGTCGCTCTGCGGGTGCCGGCCCGCCGTGGTCAGCTCGCCGTCCAGCAGGAAGCGGCTGCCGGAGTTGGGTCCGCGCCGCACGATCAGCAGAGCGGAGCCCGGGGGCAGGGCTTCCACCGCGGCCTGGGCCTCGGGGGAAAGCGAGGACGGCGCGTGTCCCGCCACCTCGGCCTCGTAGGCCTCCAGGCCCGAGATCGAGATGGTGGACGTGGTCTCCGAGGCACGCTCCGGCGTCAGGCCCGGCCGCAGCGGCGCCCCGCAGTTGGAGCAGAACCGGCTCGCCGCATCGCTGCGGTGCCCGCACCTGCTGCAAATCTGCTCGGCCGACATGGACGGCTCCTCGCGCCGCGGCTGCCCCGCGGAGGCATTGGTGGCATACGGGTCGGAGGCAAACCCTCCACCCGCACTCGAGGTTGATGGATCACCGAAACCTATGCGCCCGGAACCGGCAGGGTCAACAGCCGACGCGCCCGGAGTGCCCGGAATGTCACCCTCGCCGGCGACCTCGTCCCGGAAGAGGGGACGGTCGGCCTGGGCTTCCGCATCCCCATGACCCGCACGGTGCCGTGCACCGCTTTCCTCACGGTTCTTCTTGCCGAACAACTTCTCAAACAACTTCACGGGCGATTCCCCTTGACCGAAACAGACCCGCCCGTGGGGCAGGACGAACTCCGCATGCACACACCTGCCGACCCGGACATTCTCACAACGTCCGTAACCACCAGACAGTTTCCACCACGCACCGCGACTTCGGCGCGTCGACCCCCCGCAGGCATCCGCCCACGTGAGCCGCTCCACATTCCACCCCGCCTCACGGCGATGACGACCGAGCGTAGTCAGGCTGCTTCGCAGCCCGCAAGGCGTCCACAACGATCTTCGCCGACCGTGTGACGGCGACCGTCGCCTGTTCCTTCTCCAGCGACTGCACCACACCGCCGGGGATGTTGAGCGCGGGCTCCAAGTCCTGGGGCTTGCCGATCACCCTGAACTCGTAGGGCTGTGTGATCTTCTTACCGTCGATCCCGACCCCACCGCCCTCGTCCGAGAAGAAGGAGCCCGCCACCACCCGCACACCGTTGATCTGGATCGCCTCCGCGCCGGCCGCCCGCAGCTCCTGGAGGGTGTCCAGCAGCTGATCGGACTGCACCTGGCCCTTGGGGTCGGTGATCCGCAGCGTGATCCCCGGCCCCTGTGCGGCCACGGTACCGGCCAGGATGCCCAGTTGGCGCTCCTTCTCCACGGTCTGCCTGCGCGCCTCCTCCGCCTGGTTGGAGCTGCTCTCCAGCTCCTTGCGCTGGTCCTCCAGCTGCTGCTTCTCGTCCTCCAGCCGCTTGGTGCGTCCGTCCAGCTCGTCGAGGATCCGTACGAGGTCCTCCTGGCGGGCGCCGCGCAGCGGGGCGCTGGAGTCGCTGTTGGACCGCACCTGGATGGCCAGCCCGAGTCCCAGCACGAACAGCAGCAGCGCGACGATCAGTTGCGCCCGGCTCAGCCGCGGCGGCCACAGCCCCGCGGCCAGCCGCTGGCGGCCGCTCTGCTGCGGGGCCCCGGCCGGTGCCGGCTTTCCCTCTGCAAGAGGCTGCTCAGGGACTTTCGGTTCCTCGGGAGGGGTGTCATTCGTACTCATCGCGGCCTCACGCCCGGAACACGTGCCGGCGGATCGCCGCCGCGTTGGAGAAGATGCGGATGCCGAGCACGACCACCACACCGGTCGACAGCTGCGAGCCGACGCCCAGCTTGTCCCCGAGGAAGACGATCAGCGCGGCCACCACCACGTTCGACAGGAACGACACCACGAACACCTTGTCCACGAAGATGCCGTCCAGCATCGCGCGCAGCCCGCCGAACACCGCGTCCAGCGCCGCGACCACGGCGATCGGCAGATATGGCTCCACCACGGCCGGCACTTCGGGCCGGACCAGAAGTCCGATCACCACTCCGGCCACGAGGCCCAGTACCGCGATCACGATGCACCCTTCTTCGGCTGTTCTGCTGTGGCTGTGCGTACGGTGAGGCTCGGCGCGGCCTGGAGGCGGAGGTCGTCGACCGGCGACAGGGTGTCGCGGATCCCGTAGCTCTCCTGCAGCACGTGCAGGTACTGGCCGCCCTCCGAGTCCTGGAACCGGGTGCCCAGCCGCTTGGGGTCACCCACGGCGAGGACTTCGTACGGCGGCACGAGCGGCCTGTTGTCGACCAGTATCGCGTCACCGGCGGCCCTGATCGCCGACAGGGCGGTCAGCCGCTGCCCGTTGATCGAGATCGCCTCGGCCCCCGATTGCCAGAGCCCGTTGACGATCTTCTGCATGTCCCGGTCCCGCAGCCGTCCGGTGTCCGAGAACCCCTTGCTCTCACGCGGCCCGCCGCCACCGCCCGACGCGGAACCCTTGGCGTCGTCCACCACCAGCTTCACCCCGGGCCCGCGGACCTCGGTCGCCCCGGACAGCAGCGCCACGAGCCGCCCCTGGTCCCCGCCCACCTGCTTGAGTGCCGCCTGCTGGCGGTCGGCGACCTCGGTGCGCAGCCGCTCGATGTCCGTCTCCAGCCCGTCCGCGTGGGCGTTGGCACGCTCCACCCGGTCGATGAGCTCCTGACGCTCCTTGGCCAGTACCGGCGCCGCTACCCGCGCCTGGGCCGCCCCCAGGGTGACCACCATCGCGGCGAGCACGAGCCCGCCCGCGAGCGCCAGCTTGGCCTTGAGGGTGCGCGGGAGCCCGGAAGTGCCCTCGGCCTCGCGCCGCGCCGAGGCTTCCGCATAGCCCTCGTCGAGACTGTGGTCCATCACGTGCGTCAGCAGCGACATGGAAGCGTCCGGGCGCGCGGGCCGGGTGACCGAACTCCGGTTGTGGTGCGGCTGCGACATGCCGCTCATCGTCGCATGGCGCCCCCGCCGACACCGAATGCGCCGTCCGACGGCCGGGACGGGGAGAGGGCTCTCCCCGCCCGGACCGCCGGCGGCGCTCACGCCTCGCGCGGCCGCCTCAGTGTTCGCCGGCGTCCACCACCGCGGCCCACTCGTCCAGCAGCGCCTGCGCGGAGGCGTCGTCGGGGCCCTCGGCCCACAGGTGCGTGACCGCCTCCGCCGGGTCCGGCAGCACCAGCGCCCAGCGGCCGTCGGCCTCGACCACGCGCACCCCGTCGGTGGTGTCCACCTGCCGGTCGCCGGCCGCCTCCACGACCCGCCGCATGACGAGCCCCTTCACCGCCCACGGCGTCGGCACGTCCCGCTTGAGCACGTGCGCCCGCGGGATCCGTGCGTCGATCTGGCTCAGGGTGAGCTGCGTACGCGCCACCAGCCCGATCAGCTGGACGAACGCCGCCGAACCGTCGAAGACGCTGCTGAACTCGGGAACGATGAACCCGCCGCGGCCGTCACCACCGAAGATGGTGCTCTCCGCCCGGCCCACCCGGGTCAGGTCGTCCGGCGAGGTCGTCGTCCACTCCACCTGGGTGCCGTGGTACGCCGCCACCTGCTCGGCGACCCGTGTGGTGGTCACCGGCAGCGCCACCTTGCCGCTGCGCTTCTCCGCGGCGACGAGGTCGAGCAGCACCAGCAGCGCCCGGTCGTCCTCGATGATCCGACCGCGTTCGTCCACCAGCGAGATCCGCTCGCCCACCGGGTCGAAGCGAACGCCGAAGGCCGCCCGCGAGGAGGCCACGATCTCGCCCAGCCGCACCAGCCCGGCCCGCCGGGTTTCCCTGGTCTCCGTCGGGCGGGACTCGTCGAGCCCCGGATTGACGGTCAGGGCGTCCACCCCGAGGCGGCCGAGCAGGCTGGGGAGAACCAGGCCCGCGCTGCCGTTGGAGGCGTCCACGACCACCTTGAGCCCCGAATCGGCTACTCCCGTGATGTCCACGCGCCGGAGCATCGAACCCGTGTACGCGTCGAAGACGCTGCCCGGGAACTGCAGGTCACCGATCTCACCCGGGAACGCCCGCCGGTACTCCTGGCGGGCGTACACGCGGTCCAGCTTGCGCTGCTGCTGGAGGGAGAGGTCCGCACCGCGCTCGTCGAGGAACATGATGTCCACCGAGTCCGGCACTCCGGGCGAGGTGCGCAGCACGATGCCGCCGGCGCTGCCTCTCGCGGTCTGCTGCCGCGCGACGGGCAGCGGCACGTTCTCCAGGTCGCGGACGTTGATCGCGCTGGCCTGGAGCGCCGAGATCACGGCCCGCTTGAGCGCTCGCGCACCACGGGAGTGGTCGCGGGCCGTGGTGACCGTGGCGCCCTTCTTGAGGGTCGTCGCGTAGGCACCGGCCAGCCGCACCACCAGCTCGGGGGTGATCTCCACGTTCAGTATCCCGGTGACTCCCCGGGCCCCGAACAGATGGGCCTGACCGCGGGACTCCCAGATGACCGAGGTGTTGACGAAGGCGCCGGCCTCGATCGTCTTGAAAGGGTAGACCCGCACGTTCCCCTGGACGATCGATTCCTCACCGACGAGGCACTCGTCACCGATGACGGCGCCGTCCTCGATACGGGCGGCCCGCATGATGTCGGTGTTCTTGCCGATCACGCAGCCGCGCAGGTTGCTGTGGGGACCGATGTACACGTTGTCGTGCACCACGGCCTTGTGCAGGAAGGCCCCGCTCTTGACGACGACGTTCGACCCGATGACCGTGTGCTCGCGGATCTCGACGCCGGCCTCGACCTTGGCGTAGTCACCGACGTACAGCGGCCCGCGCAGCACGGCGTCGGGGCTCACCTCGGCGCCTTCGGCGATCCAGACGCCGGGCGAGATCTCGAACCCGTCCATGTCGACCTGGACCTTGCCCTCGAGCACGTCGGCCTGGGCCTTGACGTAGCTCTCGTGCGTACCGACGTCCTCCCAGTAGCCCTCGGCGACGTAGCCGTAGATCGGCCGGCCTTCCTTCATCAGCTGCGGGAAGACATCACCGGACCAGTCGACCGAGACGTCCGCGTCGACGTAGTCGAAGATTTCCGGCTCCATCACGTAGATGCCGGTGTTGATGGTGTCCGAGAAGACCTGCCCCCACGTCGGCTTCTCCAGGAAGCGCTCGACCTTGCCCTCCTCGTCGACGATGGTGATGCCGAATTCCAGCGGATTCGGTACCCGCGTCAGACAGACGGTGACGAGGCCGCCCTTCTCCTTGTGGAAGCGGATCAGATCGGTGAGGTCGAAGTCCGTGAGCGCGTCGCCGGAGATCACGAGGAAGGTGTCGTCCTTCAAAGCGTCTTCGGCGTTCTTGACGCTGCCGGCGGTCCCGAGTGGCTTCTCCTCGTTGGCATAGGTGAGCTCCATCCCGAGCTCCTCGCCGTCACCGAAGTAGTTCTTGACGAGGGACGCCAGGAACTGAACAGTCACAACGGTCTCATTGAGCCCATGCCGCTTGAGCAGCCTGAGCACGTGCTCCATGATCGGCCGGTTGGCCACCGGCAGGAGCGGCTTGGGCATGCTCGAGGTCATGGGGCGAAGACGTGTGCCTTCGCCACCGGCCATCACGACGGCCTTCATGTCGGAAGAGTCCTCCTTGAGAGATGACGGTCAAGCCGACCTCACCCGTCTCGGACGGTGACTCCGCAACTCCTCCGCGTGTACCGGCGTCGAGCAAGCTCAATCGGCCGTGGCGTCCGCCTTGACCAGCCGGCGGACTTGGACCACGTAAAGGATTCCTGCCCACCAATAGAGGGTTGTACCCCATCCGGCGAACGCCCATCCGAAAACTGACGCCATCCAGGCCAACGGACCGTCGCCGTCACTCAGCAACAGCAAGGGGAACGCGTACATCAGGTTGAAGGTCGCGGCCTTGCCTAGGAAGTTGACCTGCGGCGGCGGATAGCCGTGCCGGCGCAGGATCCACACCATGACCAGCAGCATCAGCTCACGGGCGATCAGCGCCGCGGTGAGCCAGAGCGGCAGAATCCCGCGCCAGGTGAGGCCGAAGAGAGTCGTCAGGATGTACAGCCGGTCGGCGGCCGGGTCCAGCAGCCGACCGAGATTGCTGATCTGATTCCAGCGCCGCGCGAGTTTCCCGTCGAGGTAATCGCTGATCCCGCTGAGCATGAGGACGAGAAGTGCCCACCCGTCGTGCTCCGTCAGGATCAGCCAGAGGAACAGGGGTACGCCGACGAGGCGCGCCATGCTCAGGATGTTCGGAATGGTGAAAATTCGGTCAGTCTGAACCCGAGTCTCCTGGACCTCCACCCGGGGGCCTCCACTGTGACGGTAGAACTAGTCGAACGATGCACACTGACACTACAGGAGACCCCGATGGGCCCTGAACGCAGAAAAGCCCCGCACCGTGCCCCCCGGAAGGGGCTGGTGCGGGGCTTTCCCACAATGATTGTTCGGCGGCGTCCTACTCTCCCACAGGGTCCCCCCTGCAGTACCATCGGCGCTGAAAGGCTTAGCTTCCGGGTTCGGAATGTAACCGGGCGTTTCCCTAACGCTATGACCACCGAAACACTATGAAGTTAACCAACCGGGCATGGACACAGTTCGTTACTTCAGAACTAACACAGTGGACGCGAGCAACTGAGGACAAGCCCTCGGCCTATTAGTACCAGTCAGCTCCACCCGTTACCGGGCTTCCACATCTG